>JASLID010000027.1 GCA_030153045.1 Flavobacterium sp. | reverse complement strand
ACTAATCTTCCTTCTTTTTTAGCAGTAAGAATAGTTGCTTGTGTCATTTGAATACACATAGAACATTTTTCCATAACCCCACGAGAACGAACGTTTACGTCTGGATTTAACACCATACGACCTAAATCATCATTCATGTGGAAATTAAATTCATCATTTCCGTTATATAAGAACCAGTTGAAACGACGTACTTTATAAGGACAGTTGTTTGCACAGTAACGAGTACCAACGCAACGGTTGTAAGCCATATGGTTTTGACCTTGACGGCTATGTGATGTTGCAGCCACAGGACATACAGTTTCACAAGGCGCATGGTTACAGTGCTGACACATTACTGGTTGGAATGCTACTTGAGGATTTTCAGAAGGATCTTCCATTCCTCTTAAAGTAGAAATAGAATCCATCAAACCATCACTAGCACCTTTCACTTTATTATCTCCTTCGAAAGTAGTTTCAGAAGAATAATATCTATCGATACGCAACCAGTGCATATCACGACTTCTTCTTACTTCCGATTTTCCAACTACTGGTACATTGTTTTCAGAGTGACAAGCGATAACGCAAGCTCCACAACCTGTACAAGCATTTAAATCGATAGATAAATTGAAGTGATGTCCTACTGAACGATCAAATGATTCCCATAAATCTACAGAAGTAGCTGGAACTTCTTTGTGATCTAAAGAAACAACAGGAACAACATTCCACTCAGCTGAATCTTTAGTATTGAATATTTCAAGGGACGTTTCTTTAATAATATCGCCACGACCCATTAATGTTTTTTGCAATTGAACGCAAGCAAATTCATGTTCTCCACTTTCTTTAGCAATAGAAACGACTTGAACATTATTGAAGTTGTTGTATAAAGCATAAGCATTTACGCCTACTTGCATTTCTTCTTTCATTGAAGCTTTACGACCGTAACCCAAAGCCAAACCAACTGTTCCTTTAGCTTGTCCTGGCTGAATCATTACTGGTACTTTTTCGATTTTAGCACCATTAACTGCTAAAGTTACATAACTACCATTAAGACCTCCATTCGCTACATTCCAGTTTTCTAATCCTAACTTTTCAGCATCAGATTTAGAAACAGTTACATAGTTATCCCATGATGCTCTTGTAATTGGATCTGGAAACTCTTGCAACCATGGGTTGTTTGCTTGTTGACCATCACCCATACCTGTTTTAGTATACAATACTAATTCTAAACCTGAAGATTTAGCATTCGCTAAAACAGCTGCAGCAGCATTAAAATCGGCACCAGCACCAGCTCCTGAAGCTACTACTTCAGTTGAAGCAACACCATCGTGAACTAATTGATTCCAAGTTTTTGCACCAGCGTATGATGAACGGATATAATCGTAATAAGATTGAGCGTTACCAGTCCAAGACAATAAAGCGTCTTGAAATTGAACAGTATCAAATAATGGACGGATGGTAGGCTGCGTGATAGCATAGCTACCTTTTACAATACTTACATCGCCCCAAGATTCTAAATAATGTGGAGTTGCTACTGCAACTGATGAAACTAAAGCCGTTTCGTCTTCTTTCATTGAGAAAGTAGCCGAAAGTTTTACTTTCTTCAATGCTTCAGCAAATGCTGCGCCGTTTGATAAAGAGTACACCGGATTTACACCATTCATAATTAAGGTATGAACAGCTCCAGATTTCATGTCTTCGATTAATTGCTTAACCTCTGCATTATTACCTTTACGGATTTGACGTGTATTAGCTGTATTGAAGGCTTCACTTCCTAAAGCACGGTTAATAGCAAGAACTAATAATTGTGCGTTTTTATCATCGATACCACACACTAAAACTCCTTTGCTTCCCGCCGCTTTTAATTGTTGAGCCGCTTTCATTACCGCTTCATCTTTGGCAGAACCAACAGAAGAACCAGAAACTACATTATATATTTGAACTAAAGCTTGTTTTTGATTAGCAACTGTCATTGGCACACGCTTATCAGCAGCAGCACCAGACAATGTCATATTTGCTTCAAACTGGAAGTGACGAGACATTTTTCCGTTTTGAGGAACACGTCCTTGCGCATAACCAGCATCGAAACCACCACCTTGCCAATCTCCTAAGAAATCTGCACCGATAGAAACAATAGTATTTGCTTTTGAAAAATCGTAGTTTGCTAAAGCTCTTTCACCGTAAACTGCTTGAAAAGCATCCAAAGCATCAGATGAAGACACCGCATCGTAAACTACATGTTTTGCATTAGGATTCGCTGCTAAAAACTGACCAATTAATCGATCTGTTGAAGGAGAAGCAGAAGTATTCGTTAACAACACTACTTTTCCGCCTTTCGCTTTAGCATCAGCAACGCTAGCTTTAATTTTAGCATTTACCGCATCCCAAGTTGCATCTTTACCTGCAATTTTAGAAGTTTTTAAACGTAAGCTATCATACAAAGACAAAACCGATGCATGAACACGAGCGTTTGCTGAGAAACCAGCGCCTTCTAATTTATTATTTTCAATTTTAATAGGACGACCTTCACGTGTTTTTACTAAAATATTAGCAAAATCAAAACCATCAGCCACGGTCGTAGCATAATAATCTGCTGTTCCAGGGATAATTTCTTCAGGTTGAACTACATAAGGAATAGACTTATGCACTGGACCTTCGCAAGCTGCAAGTGTAGCAGCTGCAGTACTAAATCCAACGTACTTAAGAAAATCACGACGTGTTGTGTTAGAAGATGCCAAAGTAGCAGCATCACCTAAAAATTCATCAGTTGGAATTTCTTCAACAAATTCGTTATTTCTAAGCGTCTCAACAATAGAGCTATTTTCGTTTAGCTCCTCAACACTTTTCCAGTATTTTTTGTTTGATGACATATTGTATATAAAAATTAGCTTCTTAATAATTTATTTAGTAGTGACATTTACCACATTCAAGACCTCCCATTTGTGCTGCAGTTAACTTATCTACACCATATTTCTTAGAAAGTTCGTCATGAATTTTTTTGTAGTAATCGTTTCCTTCAACTTTTACATCCGTTTCACGGTGACAGTTCACACACCATCCCATAGTTAAAGGCGAGAATTGCTTCATTACTTCAAATGTCTCAACTGGTCCGTGACAAGTTTGACATTCTAAACCAGCAACAGAAACGTGTTGTGAGTGATTAAAGTAAACGAAATCTTGTAAGTTATGAATTCTAACCCATTTTACCGGTTTAGTTTTTCCTGTATATTTTTGAGTGTTTTTATCCCAACCTACAGCATCATATAATTTTTGAATTTCTCCAGTGTAGAATTCTTTAGAATAATCAACATAAGTAGAATCTTTATCACCTTGGAATTCAGAAATGTTTTTGTGACAGTTCATACACACATTCAACGAAGGGATTCCTGCATTTTTACTTGTACGAGCCGCAGAGTGACAGTATTTACAATCGATACCATTATCTCCAGCGTGAATTTTGTGCGAATAATGAATTGGCTGAATTGGCGCATAATCTTGATCAACTCCAATTTGCATAAAGTAACCATACATAAAGTAAGCACTTGCCAACATTAACATAATTACTGAAACCAATACTAAAAATTGGTTTTTAGCAAACGATCTCCATAATGGCAACAACGTTAATTTTCTATCAGCAACTTCAATTCCGTTGGTTTTAGCTATTTTATTCAACACGTTGTTTACCATAAACAACATCGCTACTAAAATTGCCAATATACCTGCTAACAAACCTAATATTAAGTTGTTAGACAAACCACCTTCAGTTGAAGCTCCTTCAGCACCGTTCGTAGGAAGCGGAGTTGATGGTTTTTCAATTTTAGTGTCAGTATATGCTAAGATATTATCTATATCAGCATTTGACAATTGAGGGAAAGCAGTCATTGGCGTTTTGTTGTTTTCATTGAAAACTTTTACTGCATCAGCATCTCCAGAAGCAATAAGCGCCGCACTGTTTTTAATCCATCCGTAAAACCATGCTTTATCATGTTTAGCCGTAATACCACGCAAAGCTGGTCCAGTTGATTTAGAATCAAGCTTGTGACAAGCAGCACAGTTAGCATTAAACAAAGCTTTACCAGCAGCAGCGTCGCCAGCAGCAGGAGCCACAACAGCATCAGCGGCTGGAGCAGCAGCTTCTTGAGCATAAGAACTAAAAGAAACAGATAATAATAACGAAAGACTTAACGTTACTACTTTTAAAATCGATTTATGGTTTCCCACTTTTTTCATATGTTAAATGATTATCATCTAAGTTTGGCACAGTATTTACTACATATTTCAGCGGAAATACAATTTGCCATTTAAAAAACTCCGACAAAAATACGACTTATGAGCTATTCTCAAAACCTTAAATATATCTTAATTATTAATTTATATTTATTCTAAATAATATTTTTGAATTGTTAGACATTCATAAAATGTACTTTTGTACTAAATAACTTTCTTAATCCTATTTTTGACAAATATGAAATACTTAATTATTAGCTTTTTATACTTTTTTATGTCGACTACTTGTTTTTCGCAAGAAAACAAAAACGCCATTTCTCAAGACCCAAGATTCGAACAATTGTTAAATGAAAAAAGAAAAATAAATAGTTCCATTACCATAAACGACCGATTTAAAATCCAAGTTTTCACAGGGGATAGTGAAACTAGCAAGAAAGCATTGCTCGAATTTAGAAAAAACAATAAAAATATTGATGCTACAATTGTATTCCATACCCCTATATATAAAGTTTGGGTTGGAAATTTTAAAACTAGGATTGAAGCAGAAAAAAAACTACAAGAATTAAAAAAGAAATACCCCAATTCGTTTTTAATAAAGCCGAATAAATAGTCATTATGGATTATTTAACATCCTAGATTATTAAAACTTGGTAAAAAAAATTATATTTGAGTTCATAAAAATTCAAAATGAACGCAAAACCATTTTTTAGTTTACTGGCTGTAGCCGGTTTATATCTTACTTCATGTAAGGAAGAATTAAAACCACAAGATGACTCTACTGCAATAAGAGCTGAGGATGCAAAAAACAACAACACTCCTGCTCCAACTGCTGTCACAGCTCAACCTCAAAACCAAACAACACAAAATCAAGCTACTGTGACTTCAAGTACAGCAGGCACAAACCCTGCCCATGGACAACCTGGACACCAATGTGGCATTCCAGTTGGTGCGCCATTGAATTCAACAGGAAATAAAACGACTGCTCAGCCAACCACTACACAAACCATTCAGCCAACAATGAATGCTGTAGCAAATGTTGCCAAACCAGTAACCACTGCGAAAGGAATGAATCCTCCTCATGGCCAACCAGGTCATCAATGCGGCATTGCTGTAGGCGCTCCATTAAATTCTAAGCCACAAGCAACTCAAACACAAAACGCTACTGCACAAATCACACCAGCACCAACAAACAACACTGTAACTACAACAGAAGGAGGAACAAGCACGCCACCCGCATTATTGACTCCAGCTGTAGCGACAGCCCCAGGTATGAATCCGCCTCATGGACAAGAAGGTCATGTTTGCGGCGTAGCAGTTGGCTCACCGTTACCTAAGAAAGAATAAAAAAAGTCCGAAACATTGTTTCGGACTTTTTTTTATGCAGAGAAGATGAGATTAACTTCGTTCATCCCTAAAAGAAATAAAAACACAAAGAAAAGCCAGCGACTTTTGCAAAGCCACATTTTTTATTTCTCCAAAACGATTATGAAAATAAACTTTCAACTCGTTTTGGAGAAATAAAAAAGCCGAAACTTTCGTTTCGGCTTTTCTTTGCAGAGGAGATGGGATTCGAACCCACGATACAGTTACCCATATACAAGCTTTCCAGGCTTGCTCCTTCAACCACTCGGACACCCCTCTAATTATTCTGCAAATAAAAGAATAAAAACTTTAACTTTTGAAATTAATTCATTTCTCCTCGAAGTGGAGTTTCAAAAATAGTCTTAAAAACAGACGGCGCTACATTTTGACCTAATAAATACATCAGTTTTGCAATAGCCGCTTCGGTTGTAATGTCTTTACCAGAAATAACACCAATTTTCTTGAGTTGCGAACTGGTTTCATACTGCCCCATGTTAACACTTCCTCCAGAACATTGTGTTACATTAATAATATATATTCCTTTTTGAATGGCTTCTTGCAATGCATTGACAAACCAATCTTCTGTTGAAGCATTTCCAGAACCATAGGTTTCCAAAACAATTCCTTTTAATCCAGACATGGATAAAATAGTTTGCAAAACCATTGTATTCATCCCTGGAAATATTTTTACTATCGCCACATTATCATCAAACGCAGTGTGAACGTCCAATTTCTTTAAAGTAGGCTTCACTAATACATCTTCATTTACTTTAAGATGCACGCCTGATTCGGCTAAACAAGAGAAATTAGGAGATGTAAAAGCATTAAAATGTTCGGCACTAATTTTTGTAGTTCTATTTCCACGATATAATTTGTATTCGAAATACAAACAAACTTCGGTAATAATAGGCTTGTCTTTATGTTGCAATGAAGCGACTTGAATCGCTGTAATTAAATTTTCTTTGGCATCGGTTCGCAAGTCACCTATTGGCAATTGTGAACCTGTAAACACGACTGGTTTTGCTAAATTCTCTAGCATAAAACTCAATGCCGAAGCCGAATACGACATGGTATCTGAACCGTGTAAAACTACAAATCCGTCGTACTTGTCATAATTCTCTTTAATAATATTGGCCATTTTGACCCATTCCTGAATATTCATATTCGATGAATCGATGGGCTTTTCAAAAGAAACAGTGGCAATATTACAATCCAGCAGTTTTAATTCGGGAATATTTTTAAGTAGTTTATTGAAATTGAATGCTTTTAAAACACCTGTTTCAAAATCTTTGACCATTCCAATGGTTCCACCTGTATAGATAAGAAGAATATTTGCTTTAGATGGTGTCATAGAATTTCATTTTATTGACCACAGGATTGGCATACATCGCCAAGAAGCTTTCTTTCATCTGGTCGTTTTTACCATCAATACGCATTTCTAAACGACGGGCGAAAAGAGATTTTTCTTGTTCTGTGTATCGATTAGCGAATTTATCTGTTTTATACAAAACATCATACGCGATAAAATTAGTTGGCCACAGCTTGTATGACTTTAATATAGATTCGTCTATAACTTGAGTTAAGGCTTGAATTTGTTTACTCGAATTTGAATTTTCAGCTTTAATTACATCTAATTCAGAGTCTAAAATATCACCCACATGAATATGGATTCCTCTTTTTTGACCAATAATACCACCAACGATATTATTAAAATCCTCGTTAGAGCCTTTCACATACGTTTCTTGATTGGCTTCAGCCATTAATTGCGGCATTTTTAACGCATCAGTTGGGTCATATTCATAGGAAATGGAAACCGGAACAATTTTAATCTCTTTAAAATAATCGATTACATTTCTATTTCCAGCCGTCATACCAAGCATTTTTAAAACACCTGAATGTGTTGCATCATTCCCATCTTTCGTTCTTCCTTCACGTTGTGCAATCCAAACCGAACGGTTTTCTCTTAATAATAACTGTTCGATATATTCAGACATTAAGTGAGAACTTTTTAATAGTTCGCGAGGAGGCAAACCACGCTGCACCACAAAATTTCTATTTAATCTGGACAAAGACTTTAGAAAATCTTTTTTGACCAAATTATCTCCAATGGCCGAAGCGGTCATCACTAAACCATGGTCAAACAAAGCGATATTCAGCAAAGAAGTATCTAATATGATATCTCTATGATTGGATATAAAAAGGTACGAAGTGTTTGGCTCTAGCTTTTCGAATCCAGAAGTAGTTAATCCATCAGAACTTTTTTGAAGCACTTTTTGAATGGCTTCATATATAAAATTGCACTGAAAATCCCTTATAGAATGTGTTTTTTTGAGTTGCGTTTTCCAAACTTCTTCGTCAACTCCTGGAAAAGTAAAACTCATCATCGCTTTTAGAATAGGATGATTGATGGCGTTTTGCAAAGCCTGATTTACTTCTGCATCATAATAAGGTCTAATGGCATCAAATTTTGGCATTTCAGGATAATTATTTGTCACAAATGAACGAATTTTTTTTCAATCTTAAGTTAAGGTAAGTTTACATTCCAAATATGGCTTTTGAATTTTCCGTGGTAATTCGGGCAACTTCCGATACCGAAATACCATAAATTTCAGCTAATTTTTGAGCTACCAACGTCACATAACTGCTTTCATTTCGCTTTCCTCGGTATGGAGCTGGCGCTAAATAAGGCGAATCGGTTTCTAGAACAATATGTTTAATATCAATTTGATTTAAAAACTGATCAATTTTACCATTTTTAAAAGTCACAACGCCACCAATCCCTAATTTCATATTATACGAAATGGCTTGTAATGCTTGCTCATAATTTCCAGAAAAACAATGAAAAATTCCAAACAAGTTTTTTCCTTTTTCTAATTCTAACACTTCAAAAATCTCATCAAAAGCATCACGACAGTGTATATTTATGGGCAATTTGTATTTTTTGGCCCATTGAATTTGACGTTGAAAAGCTATTTTTTGAATATCTAATGTTGTTTTATCCCAATACAAGTCGATTCCAATTTCACCAATAGCAGCAAATTTTCTTTTAGCCAATTCTGCTTCAACATGATTTAACTCTTCTTCATAATTCTCTTTCACATAGCAAGGATGCAAACCCATCATGAGGAAGATATTCTCAGGATATTTTGTTTCTAAATCATACATCTTTTGTGTATAACTTGAGTCTATAGAAGGTATAAAAAATCTTGAAACACCTTTTGAAATGGCATTTTGAATCATTTCATCTCTATCGTCTTGGAATTCTGACGAGTATAAATGGGTATGTGTATCGGTTAAAATCATGGAGTTATAAAGTGCGGATTTCGAACAGCAAAAATACAATTATTGTATTGGTTTTTGCGGGAGTTCTGCTTAGATTTTAAGAAATCATTCCAAATCATTTAATAATTCCTGTGCTTTTTCAAAATCTTCCGATTCTTGTGGAATTTGTTTCAGCAATGACATACACTCTGAAATTTTATTTTGTTTCAAATTAGAAAGCGCCAAATACCAAATGGCCTTGTCTTTATATACCGAATTTCCATTTTTAATATGGTTTAAAAACACTCCTGCTTTTGAAAAATCATTGATTTCGATCAAAGCAATAGCATAGAAATACTGTAATTCCGGATTTTTAATATTTTCCACTTTTTCGAAAGCCAAAACTGCACTTTTATACTCTTTGGCATTAAAAAAATCTTGCGCCATTTTCAAATTCACATCATCACCGGCTCCACGCTCTGTAAAATAAGCAGATTCGTGTTGGTTGTAATCACCATATTCTGGAGTTGAATTTTGCATAAAAAACCAAGTCCCCATAAACAGGATTAAGGAAGCTGCAATAGCATACTGCCATGGTTTGAATGCAATTACTTTTCGCTTTTGGTCTTGATTTTCGTTAAAATATTCGTCAGCAATAGATTTCAGATTTTCTTTAAAATCAGTGTTTTCTTTCGAAAATTTTGTTCCTAAAAATTGTGTAGCTTCTTTATACAAATGAAAGCTTTCTCTAAATTCAACATCATTTTGAAGCTTTTGTTCAAATTCTAATCGCTCTTCAGGCAGCATTTCATTGTTGAGATAATTCTCAAAGCCTATGTATAATTCTTCGTTCATGGCGTTAGTTTTTTAGCGATTTGTATCTGTTCGATTGTTGAATCATTTCGGTCAACTGGCCTGTGCAAATTGATTTTTTCTTTCTCACATAACCGTAAGTTACGTTCAGTTTTTCAGCTACTTCTTCCATCGTTTTAGTAACAAAACTTAGTTTAAGTAACTCTTGGCATTTTTCCCCCAATTTTTGAAACATTTCATCAAATAATGACTGTTTTTCATCAAATACTTCGGTTTGAGACACCATTTCCTGAACGGATTCATCTATAGATACTGTATCGTCTGAAATTGTTACCTTCTTATTTGGTGATCTCTTCAATTCATTTAACCAGCGTCTTTTACACAGCAGGAAAAAATAAGCATCAAAAGGGCAAGTGAGTTGCAGCCCATTGATTTTCGCTTGGTTGTACATCGCAATTAATACTTCCTGAATAACGTCTTGCGCGTCATCATCATCGCCACTATTCATCCGAATGTAATTTTTGACTTTGGGCACAAACTTCTTATAAATAGCTTGTATCACACTGGAATTATTTTGGAGTAATCCGTCGATATATATTTGGTCAGCATGAATATTTTTTCCGGTCATAAGTCCACTATTTAGTGCTAAAGTAAAAAAAATTAAAACAATAGGGTAACAAGTTCAACTTCATATTGATATAAGAGTATAAAACAATAATAAACAACACATAAAATTAGAAATCATGAAAAGAAATTTTAAAACAATCGGACTTTTATTCATCGGAATAATCACAATGGTAAGTTGTAATAGTGATGACATCGTAGAAGATGTTATCCAAATGCCACCATCAGCTCAAGAATACAGAGCATTAAGCGAAGAAGCTTTAGAACATTTAACGCAAAACTTCACCATGGTAGCAGAAAACGGAAACGCTACTTTTACTTCAGCCAAAGGAGTGAAAATCACCATTAACGGAAACTGTTTGACTTTAAACGGAAATCCAGTAACCGGAAATGTAGATGTAAAATTCATTGAAGTATTCGACAAAGGACAAATGCTGGTGACTAACAAACCTACTTCTGGAAGAATGGGCAATGGAAATTTAGAGTTGCTTATCTCAGGTGGTGAATTCTATATCAATGCGACCAAAAACGGACAACAATTAGCCACAACCTGTAATGTGATGCTGGAAGTTCCAACGAGTTTAACTGGTGGTGCCGACCTTGACATGGATTTATTTACGGGGGTTATCGATGCAGATGGCGATTTAGAATGGAGAAAAAATGACCAAGGTGGTATTGATGTAGGTCAAGGCGGTACAGGCGGTGGCTCAAATTATTATGTGTCTTTTGGAAACTTTGGATGGACCAATGTGGATAAATTTTACAGCGATCCAAGGCCAAAAACAACTATTCTAGTTGATGCTCCTGCTGGTTATGATTTTGACAACAGCGCGATTTACTTATCTTATGATGGAGAAGGTCAAAACGCTTTAGCCAAAATGGACACTTATACCGCAGCTGGATTGTTTAGTGAACACTACGGTCAAATTCCTGTTGGACTAGCTTGTCATATCATATTTGTCACTGAAGAAAACGGTCAATTTAGATACGGAATCAAAGGAGTTACTACAACTGCCAATGCCACTTACACTTTTTCACTTGGAGATACTGTTTTAGGAACTGAAGCACAACTCGTAGCGGCTATCAATGCAATTCAATAACTAAAAAGTTAAAAAGAAAATATAGGAAAGTGGTGACAAATTCATCACTTTTCCATATTTTTATAATGCCAAAAAAACAAAAGATCATGAAAAAATTATTCTTACTTATCTTTTTTTTGTCATCTTTTTTGTTGTTTTCTCAAGTAAAAGTAAAAGATACCATTACCAGAAGAGCCAACATTGGTTATGATAAAAATGGGAATCAAGTTTCTTTTAAACTCGAAACCCCTCCTTTAATTCAAATAGCTGGCGCTCCAAAAGCCAGTTATTCCTATTTCTGGGAAACAGGTGATGGACATTACAGTAAAGAACCTACTCCAAAACACACCTATAAAAAAAAGGGGGAGCACAAAGTCAATTTAATGGTGACCAACAATTATGACAATGGAAAACCGCCTAAAACCAGACCAAAAACAGTGTCCATAAACGACATTATCGATACCAATTATACCGAAATTGCTTCTCTTACTGATTCGGTAACTTACAAAATCTTTAATAACCGCGAACCTATTCCTGAAGAAGAAATGATTGTGGCAGTGAGTTATAAAAACAGTTTGAATTATGTCACCAATGGTAAGCTTTATCTTTTCTATAACGACAAAGAATTCAAAAACGATAATTTTGAATTGGTCGAATACCGAACTCATTTTGATGAAAAAAAAGTTATAGAAGATGGGTTTGTCTTTGCTGATGAGCTTAACAATAGTGACCAATTTTTAGCCTCTACTTCTGACGAGATAATGTTAAAAAACAATTCGTTTAAGAAAGATGAAAATTTAGAAATGACTTTATTGGAATGTAAATCACAATTTAGAAATGTCAATATTCTGGAGTTTGATGGAATGAATCCAAATGAAACCCGAAATGTTTTTTTTACGTTCAAAACTACTCCAGAAATGATTAAAGATACCAGCGCCACAGTAAAAATGCGTGGGGTTTATGTTCCAGATCGTAATTACAAAAACCATAAAAAAAGAACATTGGAAATGGAAATTGTGACTTCACATGATCCCAACAAAATGTCAAGCAATGGTCTTTTTATTAATTATCGTTTGGTACGATTTAAAAAATTGAACTTCAAAATACGTTTTCAAAATGATGGCGAAGGTCCAGCAAGAACCATTCGTTTAGAAACTGACATTCCAGATATGTTCGATAAAAAAACGCTACAAATTGTCGATTTATATCCAAAATGCCCTATTTGCCCCAAAAATGAAGAAGTTAACTATAGCTGTCTCGACACGATAATCAAACAAAAGCAAATTCATTTTACCTTCAAAAATATTTATCTTCCAGGAAGTACTCAAAAAAATGTCATGGAAAAAGACAGCACCAAAGGTTTTGTAAAATACACCATGAAACTCTCTAAAGATTTTCATAAACAAACTACTTGGAGTAAAACTTCCATATTTTTTGACAAAAACGAACCTGTAATCACAAATTATGCAGTAACCAGATTTCAACCTGGTATTAGTATTGGTGCCAAGACGGGCTATAATTTATATCCGGATTTGGAAAAATCGAAAAGTTATTTTGTAAGTGCAACCATTTCTCCCTACAAATCTTATCGTTGGTATTGGCAAGCCGAATGGCAAAACAGTGTGCATCAATACGAATCTAAAATCTCGGTAACAGACGAATTTATAACAGGGAAAAACGGTGTCAAACAATTGCAAAGAACCACTTCACAAAGCGAATTCCACAATATTGTTATGGAAATTCCTGTGCTCATGCGATACAATCTTAATAATTATTTTGGTGTTGGCGCTGGAATTTTGGCTGGGTTTAACATTACCAAAAAACAGGATGTAAAATCAAAAATTGAACTTTATGAAGGTCCAAACACCAACTTTTTAATTCAGGAAACCAACAAAGCAGAAACTATAAATGATCCGTTTTCCGAATTAAAATCGGGAATATTATTTGACTTTACCGCTGGTTTTGCTAGAATTGGACCAAGTGTTGGCGCACGATACATTTTGAATTTTGAAAAGAATTTCAATTACTGGCAATTTTACGCCATCTGGAAGTTTTAAATTCCATGCACTAATTATATGAAACCATTTTTACTACTATTGCTAGTTGTTCAATTCACTTTTGCTCAAAGTGGAGACATCGCTTTAGAAGAAAAAATTTACAGTTCCATTGATGCTTTTGTGGCGAATCCAAATACGGAAAGCTTAAAAAAATTAGAATCGATTGAAAAGAGTTTCCATCCAAAAACCAATCCCGAATTTCTAGCATTGGTTATTTTAAAATGCAACAAAGGGTATTATCAAAACCAATTTGGATTCACCACTAAAGCCATTTCCAGTTACGAAAAAGCGTGGCAATTATTTCAGAATCACCAACTCAAAAATTATGATATTACAGAGTATTGCTTGAAACCTCTTGGCAATTTGTACACCATTGTAGGCGATTATGACAATGCCGAAAACACTATAAAACAGTACTTTTTCATTGCCAATATTGAAAATAATCCATCACAAAAAACAGCAGCCGTTCTCAATTTATCGAATGTATACCAAAGCTTCGGAAAAAATGACCAAGCTATTGTTTTATTAGAAAAAACCATTAAAACCGAGCCATTAACGGCAGTTCAAAAAGGCATTTTATCGAATAATTTAGGCGCCAATTATATGATGGCTTCCAATTTCGGTCAAGCCAAAAAACACTTATCGACTTCCATAGCGCTTCTTCAAAACAATCCTTCGGAAACCCATACTGTTTCAAACGCCAATAGAAATCTTGCTTTAATTTACAACCGAGAGCACGATTTCAAAACCGCCAATCATTACTTTGAAACAGCAAAAAAATGGTTCTTTAAAACCCAAAATCAAGAACCTAGAAAAAGCGCCAGATTGTATTATGATGAAGCTTCTTTATTTTTCGAACAAAGAAAATTAACCGAAGCAACGACCTCCATAGAAAAGGTTTTTAAAATTTTAATTCCAAATTATGTAACTCAAAAACAATTACTTCCCAAACAGAATTCGCTTTATGCCGAAACAGCATTCATTGACGCATTAGATTTGCAGGGACACATTTTTTCAGAGCAAAAACAACTAAAAAAAGCATTGGAATGCTATGCTTTATCTTTTCATGTCGAAGAATTACTTCAATCGTTATTGGTGTATGAGAATTCTAAAATCATCACTCAAATCCGAAACCGAAACCGCACTGAAAAATGCATCGCCATTTACGATGTATTATATCATCAAGAAAAGAAAACAAGCTATATCGAAACCGCTTTTCAATTGCAAGAAAGCACTAAATCAAGTGTTTTAAAAGAATCAATATCGGCAAAGAAAAATATTTCAAAAGAAGAAGCAGCCATTGTAGCAGCACTTCAAAATTGGTCAAATAACATTCTAAAGGAACAGCAAAAATTAAATTTGGCGGATATTTCTAAAATAAATGAAGCTATAAAAAAACAAAATGAACTGATGCTTTTGTTGAAATTAAAACGAGCAAAAACAAAAAATTCTATTCCAGAAAATATTAATCTTTCTAATCTATTTAAAAAATTAGAGCATGACAAAGCAACCATGATTTCTTATTTTTATGGTACAAAAAGTATTTATTTTTTTACTTTATCTGAAGGTAAAATAACATTACTGAGCATTCAAATTACGGATGAATTAAAAAATGCCATTTATGGATTTATCAGCTATTTTAATGATGCAAATGCTATTGTTAATAATGTAAAAGGTTATAATTCTGTTGGAAACAAAGTGTATCAAATATTGCAATTGGGAAAGAATTCAAAACAGAAAAATCTTCTCATTATTCCAGATGGTATTTTGAATTTCATTCCTTTTGAAGCTTTAATCACTCAAAAAACAACCACATCCAATTTTGCTAAAATGCATTATTTGTTGAACGATTACAAAGTAGCTTATAACAATTCGGCGGATTTTTATTTGAATTCGAAAAGCTTTCAAAACACAAAAGAAACTGTTTTGGGTGTTTTCCCAATTTTTGAAAACTCACCATCAGCACTTATTTTTTCTAAAGTAGAATTAGACCATCTTAAAAAGCATTTTGGCGGCGTTTATTTAGAAAAAAAGCAAGCCACATTTGACAATTTCAAAACCAAAGTTGATGCTTTTTCTATAATACACCTTTCTACTCATGCCTCATCTGGTGATTTTTTCACTCCAGCAAGCATTCGTTTTTATGACCAGGAAATCCTTTATTCTGAATTATATCATTTGAATATCAATCCGAATCTAGTTGTTTTAAGTGCTTGTGAAACAGGTTTAGGTAAACTTTACAAGGCCGAAGGCGCAATGAGTGTTGCCAGAGGATTTCAGTTTGCTGGAGCGCAAAACCTGTTGTTTTCATTATGGAAAGTGAATGACTATTCGACTTCTGTTTTTATGAATTACTTTTATAAAAATGTCAAAAAAGGTTACTCCTATTTTGAATCCAATCACCAAGCGAAATTGGATTATTTACAAGACCCAAGCATTTCAAACGCAAAAAAATCACCCTATTATTGGAGTGCGATGGTTTATTATGGTACTTTAGAACCAAAACTAGAAATTCCTTATTTTACTTATATTGGTTTGGCACTACTGGTCAGTTTGGTTTTATTTTTACTTTTCAAAAAAACAAGAAATAGAGGATTTACAAAAAGTCATAAAGAAAAATAAATCCAAAAAAAATAAAATTATCAATCTTGTTGGAGAATAGAGATTTAATTGTATATTTGCACACTTAAAAAATTAATTAAACATCATTGTTATGTACGCAATCGTAGAGATAGCAGGGCAACAATTTAAAGTAAGCAAAGACTTAAAGGTTTATGTTCACCGTTTATCTAATGAAGAAGGTTCAAAAGTTTCTTTTGACAAAGTTCTTTTATTAGATGATAATGGCACAATCACTTTAGGCGCCCCGGCTGTAGAAGGTGCTTCAGTAGAAGCTAAAGTGTTACAACACTTAAAAGGAGATAAAGTAATCGTTTTCAAAAAGAAAAGAAGAAAAGGTTACAAGAAAAGAAACGGTCACAGACAGTATCTTACTCAAATTGTAATCGAAGGTATTACTGCAACAGGAGGAACTAAAAAAGCAGCAGCTAAAAAAGCAGTTGTAGCAGAAGAAGTAGCTACTGAAGAAGTAGAAGCTCCTAAAGCGAAAAAAGCAGCTCCAAAAGCAAAAAAAGAAGCTACTAAAGAATAATAACAATATTTAAACTCATACGTCATGGCTCACAAGAAAGGTGTCGGTAGTTCGAAGAATGGTAGAGAATCAGAATCAAAACGTTTAGGCGTTAAGATTTATGGAGGTCAAGCTGCTATTGCTGGGAACATCATCGTTAGACAAAGAGGTTCAAAACACAATCCAGGTGAAAACGTTTACATGGGTAAAGATCATACTTTACATGCAAAAGTTGCTGGTGTTGTGAAATTCCAGAAAAAAGGTGAAAACAAATCTTATGTTTCTGTAGTTCCATTTGAAGCTTAATTAAGTCTTTAAAAAACATACATTATAAAAACGCTCAATTTCTTGAGCGTTTTTTTATGTTTAAAAATTACAAATACATTACGACTAGTTAGATATTTTATACCTTTGATCTTTATTTATTTTTTATGAGCAAAATAAGAATTACCAAGCAATTTAGTTTTGAAACCGGACATGCCTTATTTGGTTATGATGGGAAATGTAAAAATGTGCACGGACACAGTTACAAACTCTCCGTGACGGTTATTGGTTCGCCTATTACAGATAGAAGCAATGTGAAATTTGGGATGGTAATTGATTTTTCTGACTTAAAAAAAATAGTAAAAGAAGATATCGTAGATATTTTCGATCACGCTACCGTTTTTAACGCCACTACACCGCATTTAGAGCTCGCTAATGAGCTAAAGTCGCGAGGACACCACGTAATACTTGTAGACTATCAACCAACCAGCGAGAACATGGTTGTAGATTTTGCTCAGAAAATAAAAAGCCGTTTGCCTGAAACCGTACAATTATATTCTTTACGACTACAGGAAACTGAGACTTCTTTTGCCGAGTGGTTTGCTAGTGATAATTAATTCGGTTTAAAAACACTTCTAAACTGATATAGTACTCTTTCTATTAACCGCAAATCTTCCGTGATAATTTCGGCAGAGCCTTTCATTTCCTGTTGAAAAGGAATGGGCTTTTTGTATGAAGTTTTCAAGCCATCTGGAAGACTGACATCCATTAACAAGTTTCCATCTTTATCTGGAACCAATGAAATGTTACTAATTTCGCCTTTAAGAACGCCAAATTCCCTGTCTGGAAAATTAGCCAATCGAATGTTAACTTGTTGACCTATTTTTATTTTTCCTGAATTCAAAGCTGGTGCTTTTACTTTGCCAACATATCCTTTTTCAACAATTGGAATAATGGAAAATACATTGTCTCCAGAGGTAATAGTTTGATTTTCTGTCCAAATCTGTAAAAAAGAAACCTGACCCGTAATCGACGATTTTAAGGTGTAAGCCAATTCCCAATCACGAATCGCTTTTTTGAGTTGGTAAAACGATTGGGTCACATTTCTGTCTAAGTTAACCTCTTCCTTGGTTCCATTTATTTGGGTCCCCTTGGTTGATCTTCTGTTGTCAATCAATGAGGATCTTAATTGTGAAATGGAAGTCAACAAACTCTTGTAATTCTTTTCCGCTTGAAGAAAACTTAACTTCTTGCTTTCGAATTCCTGGTCTGAAATCACCCCTTTATTATTTAATGTAGTGTAACGGACAATTTCATTTTTTTGCAATTTCAATTCTTGCTCGTTGATTTCTTTTTGCTGCAACAAAAGAGTCAAACGTTCTTTGATTTGAACGCCCTCCGATTTTTGCGCATTGTTCTCCACTTGAAAAGGTTGAAAATCAGTATTTAAATTATTGGCAATATAATCTTTTTGGAAAACCGCAAAAGCACTTTCAATTTCACCTAATTGCGCATTACTTAATAATTCGAACGGAAACTTACTATTCGGTTTTGCGTTATCAATCAATTTTTTCAAAAGAAAAACATCTTTATAATTGGCCGAGTTTTCAATGACTGCAAGTGTAGTATTTTTTTGAATTTTTGATTTGTCTTTTACCAAAATCGCTTCAATTCTTCCTGAAGTTTTGGCTACTAATTTTTCGGGTGGAATATTAGTTGTGATCACAATTTCTGTAGTTACAACATCCGGATATCTTAAAAACCAAGAGGTAAAAAACAACATGACGATAATTCCAAAAATCAAAACAGTTCCCCATCGAATCATCCAATGTGGCACTTTGGTCAATATATCTTGTACTTCTTCGCTACGCAATTCGAATGTATCTTTATTTTCTTCTGTCATTTTTTAATTTCCTAATTGTAATTGATTTCTAACCAATTCGAAATAATTCCCTTTTTGTTCCACTAGTGCCGAATGGCTTCCTATTTCTATAATTTTACCTTTGTCCAAAACTACGATTTGATCAGCATTCATTACTGTACTTAATCGGTGTGCGATAACGACCACTGTTTTATCTTTGAAGAAAACATCCAACTTTCTCATGATTTCCTTTTCATTATTAGCGTCCAAAGCAGAGGTTGCTTCATCAAAAAACAACATTTCTGGATTTTTATACACTGCTCTAGCAATTAGTAAACGTTGTTTTTGCCCCGTACTCATTCCTACACCTTCAGAACCAATTTTCGTATTATAACCTAAAGGCAAACCTGAAACATATTCCTTTATATTGGCTACATCTGCAGCGTAAATCAATCTATTTTTATCAACAATATCAACCCCAACCGCAATATTATTAGCAATGGTATCACTAAAAATAAATCCTTCTTGCATGACAGCACCTATATTGTTTCGCCAAGCCTTTTGAGAAATGTTTTTTAATTGCGTGTTTCCAATGGTCACATCGCCATTATTGGGTTCATAAAATTTCAGCAGAAGCTTCATTAATGTGGTTTTACCGCTACCGCTTACCCCAACAATGGCTGTTACTTTATTGGATGGAATAATTAAGTTCAGGTTATCTAAAACTGGAGTATCAGAACCTAAATAACGATACGAAAGGTCATTAATATGAATGTCTTCGTTTTGAGGAACATCATTGGTTTGATGAATTTCCTGTTGGGTTTCATCTTCTTTTTCGTGAATCTCTGACAAACGGGCTAATGATATTTTGGCATCCTGCAACTCGCGAACAAAGCTGATAAGCTGAGTAATAGGTCCGTTTAAACTTCCTACTATAGAACTTATCGCCATCATCATACCGAGGGTGATTTCGCCATCAATTACCAATTTGGCCGAAAGGAAAATGATAAAAATATTTTTTAATTCATTGATTACAGAAGAACCAATGGTTTGCGTTTGTTCTAGAACCAATCCTTTGATGGAAACTCGAAACAAACGTGCCTGCACGTATTCCCAACCCCAGCGCTTTTGCTTTTCGGCATTGTGGAGTTTAATTTCCTGCATTCCGTTAATAAGTTCCATTACTTTACTTTGCTCCTGACTTACTTCCGAAAAACGTTTATAATCGAGCGCTTCCCTTCTTTTTAGAAACAAGGTGATCCATCCAAAATATAAAATACTTCCCGCAAAAAAGACCAAAAATATCTGAAGATTATAATACGCTAAAACACCTCCCATAATAAACATATTGATCACAGAAAACAATACATTTAATGATGACGTGGTTAGAATTCGTTCGATACGACGGTGATCATTAATACGTTGCATGATATCGCCCGTCATCCTAACATCGAAAAAGGAGATCGGCAAGTTCATTAACTTAATGAAAAAATCGGAAATCAGAGAAATACTGATACGTGTGGAAAGATGTAATAATATCCAGCTTCGGATGAGTTCTAATCCAATTCTTCCAGCAAACAGGAAAAGCTGGGCAAAAAGAATTAAATAAATAAAGCTAATGTTTTGATTTTGAATCCCAACATCAACAATACTTTGAGTTAAAAACGGAAAAATAAGCTGTAGCAAACTACTAGCCAACAATCCAATACTCAATTGTATTAAAAACGATTTATAACGCAACACATATTGTGACAGCATACTAAATCCTAATCCTTTCTTTTCTTCTTTATCGAATTCAGACTGATGAAATTTCGGAGTTACATCGAGCAATAAAGCAATGCCTTCCTGAGTATAATTATCGGCATTATTACCAATCCAGAATTTGATAAAATCTTGTTGATTGTACTCTATTAATCCAAAACCTGGATCAGAAATACAATATTTATCTTTTTTAATATCGTGAAGCACGACATAATGCTCTTTATTCCAATGTAAAACGCAAGGAAGTGGCGCTTCTTCTAATCGTTCTAAATTTAATTTTACACCTAGTGTACGAAAACCTATTTTTTCGGCGGCATCACTAAGGAACAGCAAATTGCTTCCCTCACGAGTAGTTTCGCTTAAATCCCTTAAATCTTGAATATTGATTGTTTTTCCAAAATGTTTGGCAACAATTTTTAAACAGGTTGGACCGCAGTCTTTATTGTCAGCTTGTATGTAGTTAGGGAATTTTTTCAAAGATAATTGGTTTATTTTACTGCAAAAGTAGAGAAAACACTTGTTTTCTCTACTTTTAACTTTTGTTAATCCAAAAAAATTAAAGACTATGATTATAACAACAACCAGTTTCTATTTCCCATACATTGTGTGGATACGCAATACAAGATGCTTCGTCAGATAACCAACCTGTTCCACCACACACCGGAATATAAGGTTTACCTCCATTAATTTCTTTTTGCTCATTTGTAGTCAATTGTTGAGCTCCTTCTAAGTTTAAAATGTTCTTTAACATGATAATTGTTTTTAAATTTTAATTAATGATCCAATCATTTTAAGACACTTGGATCTTGTGTCTATCGTTGCAACAATATCTTTAAAAACAAAGTTTGGTTGACTCCTATTCGTTTGCTTACCAGGCTTTGTTTTGAATTAGCTTTTATTTTTTCATAAATGAAATTTTAAATACTCTAATCTTAGTAAAGACAGTTAGAGCTTCTGCCTGATTTTATGCTTCAACTAAAAAGTTGCTTTCTAATATTTGTTTGTCTTCTGAAAAATCATTTAGAAAACATTTTAACTCACTAATTTCATACGCGTTCGGAAATTGCTTATCGTTCACCATTTTTACCGGAGTATAATTGAACTGGTTTTTCAAACACCAGTCGTATTGTAGTTGAATTTGATGATTGGCTTTCATATCAATGAATTCGACCATCCATTTATTCTTCCATTCAGCAAGTTCCATTTTTTTAATATGCCAGTCAATGATTGCTTCTTCTGCTTTTTCAGGATTCAAATTATGAATAGTCAATAGGTTTTCAACTACTGTTTTATATTGATTCTGATTGTTTTCTGGATTGATATTAAAAAGCACTTTTAGAAAAATTCGCTTTGGAAATTTTGAAACCAACTCAAATGCCTCTTCAAATACTTTGTGACAATATCCACAACTCGGGCTGATAATAATGGTCAGTTGAACATCGGAATTAACATTACCAAAACGCAATCCTTCTAATTTTTCGAAACCATCCAAAGCGGGAATTTCTTTGGTCAAGAAATTAAATAATCCATAATTTCTTTTGAACTTTTTTAATTCATTAACTTCTTTTTCGCCTTTAATTTTAGAAGACAAAACAGGTTTTATGAATAACCATAGCGAAGTGAACAGCAAAGTCGAGAAAAGGAATTCAAAAAAATGGAGTGTAAAAATATTTGTAAAATGCTGACTTTCAAAACCAAAAACTAAACCCTGAATTAGTATTACGAAGGACACTACCAAACATAAGAGGCACCATTTCTTCAATTGAAATTTTTGTACCCAAATTGAGTAAAAAATGATTGGAAGAGATAAAAAGCTAAGAAACCCAATTATTATGCTTGAATCCATTGGTTGAATCAAGATTGACATCGTGCTAATTGCAAAAAACAACAATGGCAAGTCGGAAAAGTTAATCCATTTATTAATATTGCTCCTGTTGGATTTAATTACCGAATCACAAGAGATGTTTGGACTTGCATTACAAAATTTCGATACCATTACATTGGCAATTCCAAACTTTTCCTGAACGATTAAAACACTAATAATCAAGCCAATTAATGATGTAGACAATACCAAAGCAGCAGTTAGAGAATACACATTAAAAACAACTGACAATAAAATCAGCACAGTAAATAATAATATGTATGAAAACCATTTTTTATCTATTGATTTATTATAATTATTAATTTGATTAGTAGATTCAATAGCGAGAACTACGCCATTCCAATCTGTGAGAAATTCGTTGAAACTTAACTTTCTTTTGGTTCCTTTTTCAAATTGAATACTTACAGAAGCATCCTTTTTTGAAACCAAAACCATTTCTTGCTTATAGACAGCTAAAAACAAATCTGGTAGTTCTTCAAATTGTTGCTTAGGAACTTTTACAGCTAGGCACTCTATAGACAACATATCTAATGAATCTGTTATAGCAAAAACACTAGGGTAATTAGGATGTGATGAAAAGTAGTTTTCAAAATCTTCCTTTTGATCTCCATAACCATTCTTTTCTAAATACTTTTTAACTACGTTTATCATATCTTCTCTTTGCAATTTTAGATCATTGGAAAAAATTTAATTCTCAAATAATTCCAGAGCAAATTTGCGGTAAAAAAACCCTCAAAAAAATCGACTTACATAGGATTTATAAAAAAAAGGACTATAATTTATAAATTACAGTCCGTAATTTTAATTATAACGATTTGTTTTACAAGTAATTAAAACAAACAAGTCCGAACAAGCTTTCAACAAACCATAAATTCGTTTCAGGTCATTAGAAATTCAATAAATTTGAAAAATGAAAATCAAACAATAATAGAAATATGAAAAAATCTAAATTAAGCATTCATAATTTTATGAATGACAAACTTGAAAATAAGTTAGCTAGAGTCATTTTGGGAGGAGCACCAGGTCCAGTTGCTGGAGATCCACCACCATCAAATGGAACAACAGATCCTATTGGACCAACAGATCCTGGATATGAGGGCCCAATAGAATAATAACAAAAAAGAGGGAATCAAATAGATTCCCTCTTTTTCATTTCATTAATAAACTGGTAGGGTGTAACACCTGTTTTTTTCTTAAAGGAACTGGCAAAAGAGTCCGCATTTTTAAATCCGGCACTTTCCGCAATGGCCTGTGTAGTGTAAGCCCTGTATTTTGCATTAGCAATAATCTCATTAATCACGTAATTAATCCTCAACTCATTATAATACACACTGAATGATTTCTGATAATTTTTATTCACCACATAAGACAAGTAGGTGGTATTGGTCTTTATTCTTTTTGCAACTTGCTGTTGGCTAAATTCAGGCTTTAAATAAAACATTTGATCTTCTAGCTTTTTTAGTTTCATCATTATTTCCTCTTCATTATTAATATTAATAGAAGAAACTTCTTTTATTATTTTGTTGTCATTAGGAGAGAATTGTATTTCCGGATTTATTAAAGCTGTATTTTTTAAAGAATCGTTACTTGATTTGTATTCGTCAAGTATTGCCGTTATTTTCTGTTCCGCTAACTTTCTCCTTTTGTAGTTGACCATAAAAAGAATCAATAACACAACCAAAAGTGTAACAAAAAAAACTGCCATGGCATTTTTTAAAAGAATCTTATCCTCATATTCATTCTGTAAATCATTCATCTCCGCCTCTAAATCCTGATTGCCCATTTTGAGGTTGATTTCTAAGGCATCCTTATCCATTCTAGACTTATTTTTTTCAAAAAAATCCAGATAGATTTTAGAATGTTCTACCGCTTTTTCATCGTTATTTAAAAGCTTGAATAATTTTGCTTGAAAATAGTTGGAATACATATAATCGAAGAAATTATCTTTATTAAACACTTCCATTAGCTTTACTTTTTGGAAGAAAATCAATGATTTATTGTATTGTTTTTGTTTATAGTAAATGTATCCTAGGTTAAAATTAGCACTGTAATATTCTGCTTCAAAATTATTTTCTTTGGTAGCAACAAGAACCGTGTAATAAATTTTCTCAGCTGCTTTCAAATCATTCTTTAAAAAATAAATATTTCCAATATTTTTTTGAGCCTTCAATTTACTTTCAATGCTATTCTCCGAATGTAGCAATGAAACATTAAAATAATAAAATGCAGAGTCCAATGCTTGAGTTTGAGTTGGGTTTTTAGAATAATACGATTCATAGTATTTTCCAATATTTAAATTCATGCTACACTTGTTGACTGCATATTGGTTATCAAGATACAGATGCTTGTTTTCATCAACAATTCTGTCTGACTCTTTAATGGCAGCAATTGCTTTTTTATAATTACCTGCATTACCATCTATGAGAGCAATATTGTTATTGGTTTTAACAACCTGAATCACGTCATCAATACTTATGGCTATTTTTTTAGCCATAAAATATTGATCTAAGGCTTTTGAAAACTCCCCACTGTACCAGTCAATCATTCCACCATAATTGTATATATAGGCTTCATTTTGAGTTTTAAGATATGATTTTGGCGAAGCATTAATAAATTGCAGAGCTACTTTATAGTGATTTCTAGCTTTTACAAAATCTCCTTTTTTGGCATATAAATAACCCTTAACACTAGACGCAAATGCTTTATGGATTATGTTACTGGACTTCTCAATTTTGTTGGCATAAAAAAAAGCACTGTCAACATCAGAATTAAAGTAGGATCTGGTTTTATCTTGTATTTCAAGGTATTCTTTAGTGGTAAATGTAGTTTTACTTTGAGAAAAAACAATATTGGTTACAAAGAGGAGAATACAATAAAAATAAACTTTCATGAAAAAAATTTTCACAAAAATACTTATATTAAATGATTATCAAAACGAGGAGCAAATGATTTTATAAGTATCTATACATGAGTATTTAACAAATAATTTATCCCTCTTTTAAAATTTTGATAGAAATAATTAACTAACTTTGATATTCATTTAATTGGGATAATGAAACGTAAACTCTTCATAGTGTTTTTCTTATTTCTTTTTCAGATTGGTATTTCACAAACTGGAAGGTTTGTTCATGGCAAAGTGGTACACAATGAAAATCCTATAAAAGGGGTTGAAGTGGTTAGCTTAAACACTCAAAATATTGCTATTACGGACAGCAATGGTCTTTTCTCCATCATCGTAAATCCAAAAGACATCCTTGTCTTCATCACTAAACATTATGAAACAAAAAGAGTCTATTTAGATCCAAGTCATCTTGATAATTATAATTTTACAATATCATTAATACAGAAAAAGGAACAATTAGATGAAATTGTAATTACAAAGGTAGCAACACCTAAATTTGACTCGCAAAAAATTGTGGATGAATCTCATTTCTATACTCTACAATCCTCACCTAAAAACCCGTTTATAAAAGATGCATCGATAGAGAACGGCATAGACTTTGTTCGAATTTACAAAGACATTCAAAAAAAATTAGCTAAAGAATAAGAAAAACATCATTAAAATACGACTGGTCCTTCATTACAAAACGCAATCAAAAAAAGAGCTCAATAGAGCTCTTTTTTTAATAAAGTATATTTTTACTTAAAGTTTAAGCCAACAAATTTAACACGTATGTTGGAAATAGCCCTAGCGTAATATTTAATATTAAAGCCGTTACAGCAACGATTTGATATGCCACCGGAACACTTGGTAGAGTTTCTTCACTTTCTTTAGTATACATCGCTAAAATGATTTTAAAGTAATAACCAACACTTATGATGGAACTAACAATAGCAACAATTACTAAAACCAACCAACCTGTTTGCACCAATTGATTAAGCAAGAAGAATTTAGCAAAGAATCCTGATAAAATAGGAATTCCAGCCATAGATAATAATGATGCAGTTAATATTCCAGCCAACAATGGATGTGTTTTACCAAGCCCATTAAAACTATCGATAGTTTCATTTTCTTTGTCTTTAGTTACATATAAAACAACCGCGAAGAATCCAATTCCCGCAATAGCATAGGCTGTAGCATAATATAACAATGTTCCGGCTGAGTTATTTACAATTAACAATGTCATCACCATAAAGCCTGCATGAGAAATACCTGAAAAAGCAAACATACGCTTCACATTGTTTTGGCGCAATGCCATGATATTTCCTAAAACCATAGACCCTATAGCAACACAAACAATAATTAGTTGAAATGAGTATGTTTGGTTTGGAACCAACACCATAACCAACTTAAATAAAGTCGCCATAGCTACTATTTTAGCCAAGCTACTCATTGTGGCAGTTGTAAGTGCTGGAGAACCTTCATACACATCTGGAGCCCAAAAATGAAAAGGCACAGTCGCTATTTTAAACAACATTCCAATTACCAATAAAACCACTCCAATGAAATACCATTGTGGATAGTTTACGGTATGAATCGTTTGGATAATAACATTCAAATCGAAACTTCCAATTGCTCCATATATCAAACATATTCCGAAAAGGATAATTCCCGAAGCAAACGAACCCATTAAGAAATACTTCATTCCAGCTTCGTTACTTTTCAAATTCAACCTATTGCTTGCAGCAAGAACATACAATGCTATAGAAAGCACTTCAATTCCTAAAAAGAACATCGATAGATTCACAAATGAAACCATTGCTACAGCACCTGCCAATAAAAACACTTTTATAGACACGTAATCAGATATTTTAGTAGGCTGATCTTTGTAAAAATCATGACTCATTGCAACTAAAAAGATAGTAATTACAATAAATAAGCTTGAAAAAGCAACAGAAAATTTATCAACTGCCATCATATAATAATAAGTTCCGAAAGCATTATACTCGGAAATATTAAATCCTAAAATGGCCAAAAGCCCAATTATTGTAATGGGAACTATTATTTTTCTAGCATTAAAAATCTCTGCAAGTAAACTTACAATTCCTAATCCTGATATTGCTATTAGTGTATTCATTTGTATTATTTATATTTTGGTTCTTGACAGAATCAAATTCCTAACTATTAAATTGGTTATTCATTTTAGCAACAATTTCTTGTAAAGTCGGAGTAATCAAATCGCTGATTGGCTTTGGATATAATCCAAAAAACAACAACACTGCAATAATTACCACAAAAACAATCGTTTCATTTACTGTTATTGATTTGAAAACTTTAGCATTAGCTTCACCCAACATTACGTGTTGGAACATTTTCAACATATAAACCGCTCCTAAAATAATGGTTGTACCAGCAATTATTGCGAACCAAATATTGACTTGGTATAAACTGTATAGTAAAGTAAATTCTCCCACAAAGTTAAATGTTGAAGGCAGCGCAACCGAAGCCAACATGATAATCATAAACATGGAAGTGAATTTATTATCTTGTATTCTGATTCCTCCCATTTCTGAAATTTCTTGTGTATTGAAACGTCTTTCAATAACTTCTGCAGCAAAGAAAAGCCCTACTACTACAAAACCGTGAGCAATCATTTGTAAAACAGCTCCACGCAATCCATCAAGTGTAAGTGTATAAGCTCCAGCTGCAATTAACCCCACGTGAGCTAATGAAGAATAAGCTAATAATTTTTTGATATTTCTCTGTTTTAAAGCAACTATTGATCCGTAGATTACACCCGCAACACTCATAGCGATGAAAATATTCATATACATTTTAGCTGCCACAGGAGCAATTGGTAACTGCCAACGCAAAACACTATACAATCCCATTTTAAGCATAATTCCTGAAAGCAACATCGTTCCTACTGTTGGTGACTTTTGGTACACATTAGCCTGCCAAGTATGGAAAGGTACAATAGGAATTTTAATAGCATAGGCTAAAAACAAAGCTAAGAATATCCAAAATTGCTCTTGTTCTGTCAAACGAACCGCGTATAAATCGCCAATCATTAAACTTCCTGCTTTTTGGAATAAATAAATAAAAGCAACAAGCATAAATAACGAACCTGCTAATGTATAAATGAAGAATTTAATGACTGCCTGTTTGCGTTCTTCAGCATCACCATTACCCCAAATTAAAGCAATAAAGTAGATTGGAATTAATGATAATTCCCAGAAAATATAATACAAGAAAGCATCTGCGCTTAAAAAAGTTCCAACCATGGCAAAAGACATGAATAACACTAAAGCGTAGAAGATTTTGCTGTTTTTATATTCGTTCCCGAATGAAGAAAATATAATAATGGATGTTAACGCAGTCGTTAAAAGCAACATCGCCAATGACAATCCGTCTACTTTTAAAGCAATAAACAAATTAGGATTAGAAATCCACGTCGCTATAAAATCAGTATTAATACCTGCCTGATGTTGGTTTAATATAAATAATGATGCAAATAGAGAAGCAACACTAAAAATTAAAGCCACTGTTTTGGCCAATTTATCTCCAGCAAAATAAGTCGCTATAGCACCGAATAATAAGAGAATGAGTATGAATGATACGTTCATTATGTATAATTATTAAACTAAAAATAAATAAATTAAAATCGAAGAAACTCCAAGTACAAAAGCAAAAAGATACAATCCGATGCTTCCGTTTTGAATTAGTTTTCCTTGATTTCCAATTCCGTTTGTTAATTTTCCTAAACCGAAAACAAATCCAGAAACTGCTCTTTCCACATACTCTCTAAAGAAATGTGATACTTTATATAATGGGTTTACGAAAATCGCTTCATAGACTTCATCAACATAATATTTGTTGTATAAAACTTTAGCCACACCTTGAATTTCTGAATCTTCTGCAGGTACTTGACTTTGTTTGATGTATTTTGAATAGGCAATTCCAATTCCAATCAATGCTCCCACTGTTGCAATGGCCATTAACATATACTCTGTAGCTCCCAAATGATGTGCTTCATGTCCTGTTTTAGCTAGAACTGGCGCTAGATAATGATTCAGCCAATTGCTTCCCGGCATATTGATTACTCCACCAATAGCGGCTAAAAATCCTAAAACGACTAATGGCGTAGTGATTAAACTTGGACTTTCGTGCAAATGGTGTTTTTGTTCATCTGTTCCTCTGAAATCTTTGAAGAAAGTCAAATACATTAATCGGAACATATAAAAAGCGGTCATAATCGAAGCAATCGAACCGATAACCCAAAGCACTATATTTCCGTGGAACGCCGTCATTAAAATTTCATCCTTAGACCAAAATCCTGCAAATGGAAAGATCCCAGCAATCGCCAAAGTAGAAATCATCATCGTCCAAAAGGTGATTGGCATCGCTTTTCTCAAGCCACCCATTTTGCGCATGTCTTGCTCTCCGTGCAAAGCATGAATTACAGAACCTGAACCTAAGAACAAACAAGCTTTAAAGAAAGCATGTGTGATTACATGAAAAACCGCTACTTCATAAGCACCAAATCCTAATGCTAAAAACATTAATCCTAATTGCGAAACGGTAGAGTAAGCCAATACTTTTTTAATGTCGTTTTGAACCAATCCGATAGAAGCCGCTACAATAGCCGTAACTACTCCAACAACAGCAATAACATCTTGAATATAAGGCGTTAAATCGAATAAAAAGTTCATTCTTGTCACCATGAAAATACCAGCAGTAACCATCGTTGCAGCGTGGATTAATGCCGAAACTGGCGTTGGTCCTGCCATCGCGTCCGGCAACCAAGTGTATAATGGAATTTGGGCCGATTTACCACAAGCACCAATAAATAAACATAAAGCTGCAATAGACAATAATGGGTTTGATAAAATTTCTTTATTACTTAAAATCGTTCCTTTAAGAGTTGCATAATCCAGCGTATTGAATAAATATCCTAAAATGAACAATCCAATCAATAACCCTAAATCACCAATTCTATTCATGATGAAAGCTTTCTTTGCTGCATCATTGTACTCTTGATTTTTATACCAAAAACCAATCAGTAAATAAGAACAAAGACCTACACCTTCCCAACCAATGAACATGATTAGTAAGTTGCTTCCAATGACCAATGTAATCATGAAAAATACGAACAGATTCAAATAGGCAAAAAACTTGTGCATATTTTCATCATCATGCATATAACTAATAGAATACATATGAATCAACGAACCAATACCTGTTACGAAAAGTAACCAGATGATAGAGAGTTGATCTAATAAAAATGAGAAATTAACGTTGAATTTTTCCAAAGAAATCCATTGAAACAAATCAATTTGGATTGGTTTTGGATTGGTCTGAATTAGAACGAAGAAGTAAGTCGTTGCAAAAAATGAAATCACAACTGACAATGTCCCTAAGATTCCTGCTATCGATTTTCCTGCTTTTTTTCCGAAGAAAACATTGAATATAAACCCACATAATGGAGCCAACAATAATACTAAAGCTAAGTTTTTTTCCATTAGTATTTATCCTTTTAAGTTTTTTAAATTATCGATATCAATAGAACTCAAGTTTCTAAAAATCGATACTAATATTGCTAGTCCTACGGCAACTTCTGCAGCAGCCACAGCCATCGAGAAGAATACGAATACTTGTCCTTGTGCGTCTTGATGGTAGGTTGAAAAAGCCACAAAAAGTAAGTTTACGGCATTCAACATAATCTCTATAGACATAAACATGATAATGGCGTTTCTTCTGTATAAAACTCCAAAAACTCCAATACAGAAAAGAATTACACTTAAAAAAATGTAGTTTTCAATTCCAATTTGTTGTAAAATATTATTCATTTATTGAATTGATTTTTCTTTTTTAGACAATAATACAGCACCAATCATCGCTACTAATAATAAAATAGAAGCAAATTCGAAAGGCACCATATATTCATTAAGCAATACTTTTCCTAACACTTTAATCGATTGGAAATCCTGGCCTGTTTGCTTGTACGTTTCAATAACCGGCATCGCTTTGATAAAAACGGCTAGCATTACAAAACAAATTAGTCCAAACGAAACAGCTGCAGCTAGTTTAGTTGCGATTTTTTTATGCGGCTCTCCCTCTTTGTTCAAGTTCATCAACATGATGGTAAATAAGAACAGTACCATAATCGCTCCGGAATACACTATAATATGAACAATAGCTAAAAATTGAGCGTTAAATAACAAATAATGTCCGGCTACAGTAAAAAAACAGATGACTAAATAAATAGCGCTGTGAATAGGGTTTTTACTAATGATAGTCAAAAAGGCAGTCGCAAGGGTTATTGCCGACAGAAAGTAAAATATAATAAGTAATGTTGACATTAGTTAGCGTTTTTAAGTTGAGCGTTTTTCATTGCCATATCCAGTGGCATAACTAATTTATCTTTTCCGAAAATGAAATCTTCTCTTTCGTAATTGGAAGGAACCAACACTTTTGAAGTCGTTAAGTAAATCGCATCTTTCGGACAAGCCTCTTCACACAATCCACAGAAAATACAACGCAACATGTTAATTTCATAGATTTCAGCATATTTCTCTTCACGGTACAAATGCTTTTCATCTGGTTTTCTTTCAGCAGCCTTCATCGTAATCGCTTCTGCTGGGCAAGAAAGGGCACACAATCCACAAGCGGTACAGTTTTCACGACCTTGTTCGTCACGTTTCAACATGTGTTGACCGCGATACACCGGACTCATTTCACGTACTTGCTCTGGATAGTGAATGGTTACTTTTTTTCTAAAAAAGTGTTTGATAGTAATCATCAATCCTTTGATAATGGCTACTAGATACAGGCTTTCCCAAAAATTCATTTCCTTGTGAGAAACTTGTTTTTTTCTTCCTGATAATGATATGTTTTGTATTGTCGTTGACATAAAATCTTTTATTTAAAAAGTAAAAGGCAAATTCCTGTAACCATAATATTTACAATAGCCAATGGAATTAAAATTCTCCAACCTAAATGCATCAATTGATCGTATCTAAAACGTGGAATCGTCCAACGTACCCACATGTATAAGAATATGAATCCGCATATTTTGATAAATAAAACAATGATTCCTAAAATATTTGCTGTATTTACCCCAACATTTTCTACCATCCACTGCATTCCAGGATAATTGTATCCTCCGAAGAATAAAATCGCTAAAATCGCTGATGAAATAAACATATTCGCGTATTCAGCAAATAGATAGAATCCCATTTTCATGGAAGAATATTCGGTATGATATCCTCCAATTAATTCCGATTCGCATTCTGCTAAGTCGAAAGGTGTTCTGTTGGTTTCTGCGAAAGAACAGATAAGAAAAATCAAAAATGAAAGTGGCTGATAAAACACATTCCAGTTCATTCCTGACTGCTGTACTGAGATTTCTTTTAAGCTCAAGGTACCAGTCATCATCAATAAAGCAATGATAGACAATCCCATGGCTACTTCATATGATACCATTTGCGAAGCGGCACGAACTGCACCCATTAATGAGAACTTATTGTTCGAAGCCCAACCTCCAATCATGATTCCGTAAACTCCAATGGAAACAATGGCAAAAATGTATAATAAAGCATTATCAATATCTGTCGCTTGTAACAAAATATCTCTACCAAAAAGATGCAATTTATCACCCCAAGGAATTACCGCACTCGTCATTAAAGCGGTGCTCATCGCAATGGCTGGCCCTACAATAAATAAGAATCTATTAGGAGTGTTTGGAAAGAATTCTTCTTTTGAAAATAATTTTAAACCATCGGCAAGCGGTTGCAATAATCCACCCCAACCTGCACGGTTAGGACCAACTCTATCCTGAAGAAATGCTGCCACTTTACGCTCTGCCCAAGTAGAATACATGGCCATAATCATGGTAATGGCAAATACAGTTACAATAACAACGCTTTTTTCTATAATAAATGTACTATCCATTTTTCTTTGAATCTAAAGGGTTGCCATCAATTTTTTCGTTGTAATCTATTTCCGCCATACTAATTTTTTTATGGTCTTTATCTCTACCTTCCAAAATTAATTTTTCTGTAGCGATTTCAACTTTATCTGTTTTACCGAAATACTTATTTTGGTTGATAACCGAATCTTTCTCGAATTCACGAGGTCCTTCGATAGTCCAATCTTCCACATTTTTATGATCGAAACGACATCCATTACAGATAAATTCTTCTACTTCATGGTATACATCTTTACGACCTGTCACACGTTGGATTTCTCCACCAAACATCCAAACCGTAGTTTTTCCGCAACATTTGTCGCAATCTCTGTGTGCGTTATAAGGTTTGTTGAACCACACTCTCGATTTGAAACGGAATGTCTTATCGGTTAAAGCTCCAACAGGGCAAACGTCAATCATATTTCCGGAGAATTCATTGTCGATTGCTTTCGAAATACATGTTGAAATATTGGCGTGATCTCCACGATCCATAACTCCATGCACTCTATTGTCTGTCAATTGATCTGCCACTTGAACACATCTCTGACATAAAATACAACGATTCATGTGCAATTGAATATTCGGACCGATGTCTTCCGGCTCAAATGTTCTTTTCTCTTCGATAAAACGAGATTTTGGATTCCCGTGCTCGAAGCTAAGGTTTTGCAAATCACATTCTCCCGCCTGATCACAAACCGGGCAATCCAATGGGTGATTAATCAACAAGAATTCCGTCACCGATTTTCTTGCTTCTTCCACTCTTGGTGAAGATTTGCTGTTTACTTCCATTCCGTCCATGCAGCCCGTTACACAAGACGCCATTAATTTTGGCATAGGTCTTGGATCCGCTTCGCTACCTTTGGCAACTTCTACTAAACAACAACGGCATTTTCCACCGCTTCCTTGTAATTTTGAGTAATAGCACATGGCTGGCGGAACTAATTCTCCACCAATCATACGCGCAGCCTGCAGGATGGTTGTTCCTGGTTCTACTTCTATACTTTGACCGTCTATTGTTACTTTCATAACTCTTATTGTTTAAAGTTTCTGTGACTTACGTCACACCACTTTCGACTAAATTTATACTGTTTGTTTTGTCACTAAATGCTTTACTTTCTCAAAAGGTTCCGCTACAAAGTGATCTCTATTTTTTATTTTTTCAGGGAAACGAACATGGTATTCGAATTCTTCTCTAAAGTGACGAATCGCCGCAGCCACAGGCCAAGACGCTGCATCACCTAAAGGACAAATTGTGTTTCCTTCGATTTTACTTTGAATGCTCCATAACAATTCGATATCTTCTTCACGACCTGTTCCGGTTTCGATTCTGTGCAGGATTTTCTCCAACCAACCTGTTCCTTCACGGCAAGGTGTACATTGTCCGCAAGATTCGTGGTGGTAAAAACGAGCAAAATTCCAGGTGTTTCTTACAATACAAGCGGTATCATCATAAACGATAAATCCACCGGATCCTAACATCGAACCTGTTGCAAATCCACCATCAGACAAACTTTCGTACGTCATCAAACGATCTGTTCCTGCTGCTGTTTTGTATATTAAATGCGCTGGTAAAATTGGCACAGAAGAACCTCCGGGCACTAAAGCTTTCAAAGGTCGGTCGGTGCTCATTCCTCCTAAATATTCGTCAGAATTCATGAATTCATAAACGCTGATTCCCATTTCGATTTCGTAAACTCCTGGATTTTTAATGTTTCCTGAAGCTGAAATTAATTTGGTTCCTGTAGAACGCTCGATACCAATCTTAGAATATTCTGCACCTGAATTATTCACAATCCAAGGCACTGCAGAAATCGTTTCTACATTGTTTACTACAGTTGGATTCCCCCAAAGTCCAGAAACTGCCGGGAATGGTGGTTTGATACGAGGATTTCCTCTTTTTCCTTCCAACGATTCGATTAATGCGGTTTCTTCACCGCATATGTAGGCACCCCCTCCAATTTGAACGTATAATTCCAAATCGTAACCGGTTCCTAATATATTTTTACCCAACCAACCGGCAGCTTTTGCTTCAGCGATGGCTCTTTCTAAAATTTTGTACACCCACATGTATTCTCCACGAATATAGATGTAAGATAAGTTAGCTCCCAAAGCATAACTTGAAGTAATCATTCCTTCAATTAATAAGTGAGGAATGTATTCCATCAAATATCGGTCTTTGAATGTTCCTGGTTCCGATTCGTCGGCATTACAAACCAAATGACGTGGTTTTCCCGATTTTTTATCGATAAAACTCCATTTCATACCAGCAGGGAAACCCGCTCCACCACGACCACGGATTCCTGAAGTTTTCACTTCTTCGACCACTTCGTCAGGCGTTAATGTTTTTAAGGCTTTTTCCACTGATGCATAACCGCCTTCTCGACGATACACTTCGTAGGTTTTAATCCCAGGTACATTTATTTTGTCTAATAATATTTTCTTTGACATCTTATTTATCGTGTAATATTATTTTATTGTCTTTGCAATCAGCGATTAACTGATCGATTTTTGCTTCCGTCAAATGTTCTTGGTAGAAATCACCCAATTGCATCATTGGCGCATAACCACAAGCTCCAAGGCATTCTACACCGCGCACTTCAAACATCCCGTCTGATGTTGGCTGACCGATTTTTACCCCTAATTTCTCACACGTGTAATCCATTAAATTTTCGGTACCATTTAAGCAACAAGGAGAAGTATGGCAAAATTCGAACATGTATTTCCCAATCGGTCTTTGGTTGAACATGGTGTAAAAAGTCACCACTTCGTAGACTTCAACAGGTTTAATACGTAAAATTTCAGCTACTTTGTCTTGCAATTCAATACTCAACCAGTTGTCGTGAGCATCTTGTACTTCGTGCAAAACAGGTAATAATGCCGATTTTCTTTTATCATCCGGATAATGACTGCACAATTCATCGATACGAGTCATCAAGGCATCCGTGATATTTATGTTTTGTTTGATCTGTGTTTTTTCCATAATTATTAAGCGTCTAATTCGCCAGCAATTACATTAAGACTTGATAATATGACGATGGCATCAGATAATAATGCTCCTTTAATCATTTCAGGATAAGCTTGATAGTATATAAAACAAGGACGACGGAAATGCAATCTGTACGGTGTACGACTTCCATCGGTAATTAAATAGAATCCTAATTCTCCGTTTCCACCTTCTACAGCGTGATAAATTTCAGCCACCGGAACCGGAACTTCTCCCATTACAATTTTGAAATGGTAGATTAAGGCTTCCATATTATTATATACATCTTCTTTTGGAGGAAGGTAATAATCCGGAACATTTGCATGGTATTCGTTTCCTTCCGGCATTTTAGCCAAAGCTTGACGAATGATGCTTAAACTTTCCCAAACTTCAGCGTTACGAACGCAAAAACGATCGTACGTATCTCCTGATTTTCCAACCGGAACGATGAATTCAAAATCTTCATACGAAGAATACGGTTCAGCCACACGAACGTCATAATCGACACCGGCTGCACGTAAATTTGGACCTGTAAATCCGTAAGCCATTGCGCTTTCAGCAGAAATTGGACCAACGTTTACAGTTCTATCTATAAAAATCCTGTTTCTTTCGAAAAGGTTTTCAAATTCTTTCCAAGCTGGCGGGAATTCTTCTAAGAAAACATCTAATTTTCTAAAAGCTTCCGCTGACCAATCTCTTTCGAAACCGCCCAAACGCCCCATATTGGTAGTTAAACGAGCACCACAAATTTCTTCGTAGATTTCGTAAATTTTCTCTCTAAATTGAAATACGTATAAGAAACCGGTATACGCACCAGTATCTACACCTAAAATCGAATTACAGATAATATGATCTGTAATACGCGCCAATTCCATCACGATAACCCTTAAATACTGCGCACGTTTCGGCACCTCAATATTCAATAGTTTTTCTAATGTCATCCACCACGCCATATTGTTGATAGGAGAAGAACAGTAGTTCATTCTATCCGTTAATGGAGTGATTTGGTAAAAAGGACGATTTTCAGCAATTTTTTCAAACGCGCGGTGAATGTAACCAATAGTTGGCTCTGCATCCAAAATACGCTCTCCATCCATCAACAATATATTTTGAAAAATACCGTGGGTAGCTGGGTGAGTAGGTCCTAAATTCAGAATCGAAAGCTCACTTCCGTCTTCGTTTAGTTTCTCTTTAATTATTTTAGCATATCGATGCTCTGGTGGTAATAATAGTTCTGACATTTAGTAAATCTGAAAAATTATATGTTAGCAGTTTGATGGCGTTCTGCCAAAAAATCTGTCGTCTTTATCTGTTCTTCCTGAATCTTCCATTGGGAATTCTTTTCGCATTGGAAAAGAAATCATTTCGTCCATGTTCAGGATTCTTTTTAATTGTGGATGTCCGATGAAATTGATTCCATAGAAATCGTAAGTTTCACGTTCCATCCAATTGGCACTCAAGAAAATATTTGAGATTGATTTTATTTCAGGAGTTGTTCCGTTGATAAAACTTTTGATTCTGATTCGTTTGTTTTCAATCCAATTGTGCAAATGGTAAACGACAGCAAATTGTTCGTTTTCATTACTATCCGGATAATGAATTCCGCATAAATCGGTTAAAAAGTGAAAATTTAGCGTTTCGTCATTCTTCAAAAACAGAATGACTGCAGTTATTTTATCTGACGCTACTTCGAAAGTAAAAATATCCTTCTCCTGACGAAAATGCATCACGCTGTCTCCGAAAGTTTCCGTTACTTTATCTTGAATTTGGGTGTTTTCTAAAGCCATGTTCTTATTTAATGTTATAAGATGCTAATAGTTCTTGGTATTCTGGCGAGCTACGGCGACGAACGGATTCTGATTTAACCAATTCCTGCAAACGCATTACTCCGTCTACAATTTGTTCTGGTCTCGGAGGACAACCCGGCACATAAACATCTACTGGAATCACTTTATCTATCCCTTGTAAAACAGAATACGTATCGAAAATTCCACCAGATGAAGCACAAGCCCCAACTGCAATTACCCAACGTGGTTCTGCCATTTGCTCGTACACCTGACGTAAAATAGGCGCCATTTTTTTAGAAATGGTCCCCATCACCATTAGCATATCCGCCTGACGAGGAGAAAAACTCACACGCTCAGACCCGAAACGTGCTAAATCATAATGCGAAGCCATTGTTGCCATAAACTCGATTCCACAACAAGAGGTTGCAAAAGGCAATGGCCACATAGAATTGGCACGAGCTAAACCTACAACATCATTCAATTTTGTTGCAAAGAAACCTTCACCTGATACCCCTTCCGGAGCTTCTACTATGTTTATATTTGAATTACTCATTTTAATATTTATTTATTAAGTCGTGAAAAATCACTACTTAAATATAAGAAAAAAAATCGACTTTTATTCCCACTCTAGGGCTTTCTTTTTGATAATGTAGAAGAATCCAACCAACAATAATGACATGAAAATCACCATTTTAATCATTCCTTCCATTCCTAAATCCTGAAAATTGATAGCCCAAGGATATAAGAAAATAACCTCCACATCAAACAACACAAATAAAATGGCTACAAGAAAATATTTTACAGAGAATGGAATCCTAGCGTTTCCAATAGATTCGATACCACTTTCAAAGTTTTTATCTTTATTTACAGAAGATCTTTTTGGACCTAACATCCCCGAAATAATGATCGTTCCTACTACAAACCCTACTGCAAGTCCTAATTGCATTAAAATTGGGATGTAATCAAATTGATTTGTTTGCATGCTGCGAAAAATTAATTTTTATCACTTACAAAGATACATGGCTGGAATTAAATCACAATTAAAAATGAATATTTCAGTTAAAAAAACGCAATTAAAGCTGTTATTTTTATTATTTCTAAATAAGCCACATCGAAACATTGCTTTTTTGTCGTATTTTATTGATGAAAAAGCAAAAATCAATACCATAAATCAATGAAAACTGATAATTATTCTTTTTTCAAATAAAAAAGAAAATTCTTTCAAAAAAGAAATCATTTTTCATCGATTTGGTATTAGTTTTGATGTAGTTTTAAAGAAATTTTAACCAATTATTTACTCTTAATTTTTTAATCAAAATGAAAACGAAAAATTTTGTTTGCCTGTTTGTTGCTGTTCTTATTTTTCAAGCTTGTGGCAGAAAATCAGCTGCCGATTTTAATTCAGATTTTTCGTTATTTAAGGGTATCATTACAAACTTCACCGGAGGTATAGTCTCGGCGCAATCCGATATTCGAGTCGTTCTCGCGTTCGACAAAAAAGAATGGAAAGCCAATCAGGTTTTAGATTCCGATTTATTTGACATTTCACCAAGTGTGGATGGAAAAGTGATAGCACTTTCTCCTAACACCATTGCATTTATTCCCGAAACGAAATTAGAGCCCGATACCGAATATCAGGTTACTTTAAAAATGGATAAATTAATGACGACGGTTAAAAAAGAACTGTCGGAATTCAATTTTACCGTTAAAACTTTAAAACAGGATTTTCTAGTCACCACACAAGACATTCAATCCTACAGCAAAGATTACCAATATTTAAACTGCACGTTAAAAACAGCAGATAATATTGATTTGGAAACCGCTCAAAAACTGGTTACAGCCGAACAAGAAGGTAAAAATCTAGCAGTAAAATTCATCAAATCATTAAGTACTCCAACCGAATACAAATTCATTATCGATAGCATTCAGCGTTTTGACAACGATAGTAAAATTAAAATTCTATATGATGGAGATGATTTCGATATCGATCAAAAAGGCGAAATGGAATACGATATTGCTGGAAAAGACAACTTTAAAGTCGTCAATGTTGACATTCCCGAAGGCGACAATCAGACTTTATTAATTAATTTTTCTGATGCTTTGCAAAAAGGTCAGGATTTTAAAGGCTTGGTTTCCATTCAAAATACCAAAAATTTAAAGTTCGCGACACAAGGAAATGTCTTAAAAGTGTTTTTCAACAATGAAGTCGAAAGAGCGCCAGTTCAAGCAGAACCTGTTACCGTGGAAGCTGTGGAAGCTACAGCGACTGTGGAAGCAGCCGAAACTGTTGATTCTGCCGCAGTGGCTGTTGACTCCGCAGCTGTAGCTGTTGAAGCTTTTGCAACAGTTGAAGAAGAAGAGTACGTAGACGCTGTTGAAGAAACCACTCCAGAAAAAGTGATGAACGGAGAAGTTCTAGTTGAAATTTTCCAAGGTATTGAAAGCGAAAATGGGTATAAAATGAAAGAAAATTTCACTACCACCATCTCTTTTGATCAAATAAAACCCAATGTTAAGTTTGCCGAAAACGGAACTATTTTGCCAAGTTCCAACAATTTAAAACTCAATTTCGAAGCAGTAAATTTAAGCGCCGTTGATGTCAAAATTTATAAAATCTACAAAAACAACATTCTTCAGTTTTTGCAATACAACGAACTAAACGGTTCTCAAAATCTGAAAAAAGTGGCACAGCCTATTGCTAAAAGTACCATCAACCTAAAAGAAAACAAATTGGTTAATTTTAGCGAATGGAACACTTTTGCCCTCGATTTATCTAAAATCATTACACCAGAACCTGGTGCGATTTACCACGTCGAGTTTTCGTTTAAGAAAAAATATTCTTTGTATAAATGCGATAATCCAGAAGCTGACGAAGAGGAAACCGAAGAAGAAGAAATCGACGAAAACGATGTCAATTATAGCGAAAACAGCTACGACGATTACTATTACGAAGATTATGATTGGAGAGAAAGTCAAGACGCTTGTTCTTCTTCTTATTTTTATAATGCAAAAATCGCAACCAACATTCTGGCTTCCGATTTAGGAGTGATTGCCAAACGCGGAGAAAACAAATCGTATTTATTTGCTGTAAATAATATTGTAACTACCGAACCGGTTTCGAATGCCAGAGTGGAATTGTACAACTTCCAACAACAAAAACTAGCCACCGAAGCAACGAGTAGCAAAGGAATTGCTACGTTTCAACTGGATAAATTTGCTTATTTCGCTATTGTCACTTTGGGAACGCAATCTACTTATGTGAAATTAGACGATGGAAACTCGCTATCGGTCAGTAATTTCGATGTAGCAGGTGAAGCATTACAAAAAGGACTAAAAGGTTTCATTTATGGAGAACGTGGCGTTTGGCGTCCGGGTGATAACTTATATTTATCTTTCATCTTCAATGATGCGGCCAACAAATTGCCTAAAACACATCCAATTAAATTCAGATTGTCTGATCCTAATGGAAAAGTGACATACCAAACCGTTCAAAAATCAAACGAACTCAATCATTACAGCTTTATCGTACCTACAAATCCGGATGATCCAACCGGAAGTTGGGAAGCAATGGTAAGCGTTGGTGGTGCCAAATTCTACAAAAGCATTAAAATTGAAACTATCAAACCAAACCGTTTGAAAATCAAAAATGTATTTAAAAATGCAGTACTTTCTTCTTCGTATCCCAACACGAGCAATCTTCAGGTCAATTGGCTTCATGGAGCTGTGGCTAAAGATCTAAAAGTAGAAATGCAGGCGAAATTTTCTCAACAAACCACTACTTTTAAAGGCTATGAAAAATATGTTTTCGACGATTTAGTACGCCAATTCAGTACGGAAGAAATTAATGTTTTCTCCGGAAAAGTAGATGTTAACGGAAGAGCTTCAGTAACCATTGACCCAAAATTACAAGGCCAAGCTCCCGGAATGCTAAAAGCGGCTTTCATGACCAAAGTGTATGAAGAAGGCGGCGATTTCAGTACCGACGTGATTGCTACTACTTATTCTCCTTACAAAACGTATGTCGGTTTAAAATTACCAGAGTTAACGAAATACGGAATGCTGGAAACCAGAGCTAACAATCGTTTTGAAGTGGTTACTGTAGGTGAAAACGGCCGTCCAAAATCAGTCAAAAATTTAGAAGTAAAAATATTTAAAGTAGAATGGCGCTGGTGGTGGGATGCTTCCAATGATAATGTATCCAATTACAACTCATCGGATGCCACAACCTCTTACAAAACATTAAGATTGAATACCGATGCTAGTGGAAAAGGAAGCTTTCAATTGGCTCTTGCCGATGAAGAATGGGGACGCTATATGATTCGCGTTACCGATCCAAACGACGGACATGCAACCGCACAATCGGTTAATATTGATTGGCCAATGTGGTCTGGGAAAACCAGAAACACAGATGCTTCAACGGCTAATATGCTTGTTTTCTCCACAGATAAGAAGAATTATGCCGTGGGTGAAAAAGCACAAATCTCATTTCCTTCAAGTGAAGGTGGCCGTGCTTTGATTTCCATTGAAAACGGCGCCAAAGTGGTACAAACCATTTGGGCAAAAACGACTAAAGGCGAAACAAAAGTGGAAGTTCCAATCACGGCTGCTATGGCACCAAACGTGTATTTCAACATTACATTGTTACAGCCCCACGCTTCAACTAAAAATGATTCTCCAATCAGAATGTATGGAATCATTCCGATAGAAGTAATTGATAAAAACACCATTCTGGAACCTAAATTATTGATGCCTGATGTATTGAAACCGGAACAGACTTTCAATATCAATGTGAGTGAAAAATCAGGAAAAGCCATGACCTACACCATTGCTGTGGTAGACGAAGGTTTATTGGACTTAACCCGATTCAAAACACCAAATGCATGGGAAAGTTTCTATGTACGTGAAGCGCTCGGCGTAAAAACCTGGGATGTTTATGACGATGTCATTGGTGCTTATGGAGGAAAAGTCAATCAGATTTTCAGTATTGGTGGTGACCAGGATTTGGGTGGTGGAAAAGCAAAGAAAGCCAATCGTTTCAAACCGGTTGTCATTTATCTTGGCCCATTCAAATTAGAAAAAGGTCAAACCAAATCGCATCAAATCAAATTACCGAAATACATCGGATCCGTAAGAACGATGGTTGTTGCAGGAGATGCTACTACCAGCGCTTACGGAAGTGTGGAAAAAGCCACTCCGGTTCGTAGTCCATTAATGGCATTAGCTTCCTTACCAAGAAAAATTTCTCCTTCTGAAAAAGTAACAATACCAGTAACGATTTTCGCTATGGAAAATCATGTGAAAAACGTTTCGGTACAAATCAAAACAAAAGGCGGATTAAAAGTGATTGGAAAAGCAGTACAAAGCTTAACTTTTACCAGTCCTGACGAAAAAATGGCGTATTTCAATCTGGAAGTCGGCGCGCTCACCGGAATTGGCAAAGTCGAAGTTATTGCCACATCAGGCAAAGAAAGATCCAGTTATGAAGTGGAAATCGACATGACCAATCCAAATCCAACAACGAATACGTTTACCGATATTATTTTAGATCCAAATAGCACCAAAACAATTTCATGGAAAACTTTTGGTGTTCCTGGAAGTAATAAAGCGAGATTAGAAGTTTCTTCGATGCCAACAATTAATTTCAATGGGCGATTACAATACTTAATTCAATATCCTCACGGTTGTGTGGAACAAACGACATCATCAGTTTTCCCACAATTGTATTTGAATGATATTGCTGATATTGATGCCAATCGAAAAGCACTAATTCAAAAAAATGTAACCGCTGGAATCAACAGATTAGGCGGATTCCAATTGGCCAACGGCGGAATGTCGTACTGGCAAGGTGAAGGTATTGCTGACGATTGGGGAAGTTCGTATGCCGGACACTTCTTATTGGAAGCGGAGAAAAAAGGCTATGTTCTACCAATTAATTTCAAATCAAAATGGCTGTCCTACCAACAAAAAGAAGCTAAAAAATGGCGTTTTGAACCTAAATACGGAAATGATTTAGCACAAGCGTATCGTTTGTACACTTTAGCGCTTGCTGGTTCTCCTGATTTACCATCTATGAACAGATTACGCGAAACGAATGGTATTTCGAACGAAAGTAAATTGCGTTTGGCTGCCGCTTATGCGTTAGCGGGTCAAAAACAAGCGGGAATATCATTGTTGTTGAAAAGCCAAATTGACGAAGAAAATACCCGCTACAGTTATTACTATTATGGCTCAAGCGACAGAAATCGTGCGATGGCTTTAGAAACATTGATTTTATTAGATCAGAAACAAAAAGCCTTTACGATGGCAAATAAACTAGCCAGAGAAATGTCTGCCGACCGATGGATGAGTACACAAACCACCGCATATTCACTATATGCGATGTCAAAATTCGCCAAATTCAATGGTGGAAAAGGTGTCCAAGTACAATTTAGCAATGGCGGAAAAAGCTTTGTCATCAATACAGCTAAATCATTGGCAGAAAGAAATCTGACCATTAAAAACGGTGCCAACGGAATAACCATCAAAAACAACAAAAACAATACGTTGTATGTTCGTGTATTGAATTCAGGAATTTTACCTGTTGGAAAAGAACAGGTGATTCAAAATAATCTGGCGGCAAATATTGTTTTCAAGAATAGAAAAGGTCAAGTTATTCAAGTTTCTAAAATCAATCAGGGAACCGAATTTATTGCCGAAGTAACCATTAAAAACCAGAAAAATGAACGTGTAGAAAACGTAGCGCTTTCGCAAATTCTACCTTCAGGATTCGAGATTGTCAACACCCGTTTTACCGATTTTGGCGATGCAACTAACAATGTGGCAGATTATATCGACATTCGTGACGACAGAACGAATTTCTATTTCCCGTTAAAATCAGGAGAAACCAAAACGTTCCGCATCTTACTGAATGCTTCATATTTAGGAAATTATTACTTACCAGGTTTACAATGTGAGGCTATGTATGACAATACTTTCTTAGCCAGAACAAAAGGACAATGGGTTGAAGTGGTAAAATAAAAAAGTTAAAACCCTTTCAGAAAATCATTAAAACTGAAAGGGTTTAAATAACTCAAAGACTTTGAAAGCTAAACTAAACGCGTCATTACAACGCCTACTCCATTGGATAAAAAACAATAAGAAAAAATCAGCCGTAGTATTTATACTGCTGGTTACTTATTATTTTTCATTACCCAGAACCTTATTTCAAGAGCCTTATTCTACCGTAATTGAAAGCAAAGAAGGCGAATTATTAGGCGCAAAAATCGCTCGTGACGGACAATGGCGTTTCCCGGCACAGGACAGCGTACCCGATAAATTCAAAAAATGCATTGTGTATTTTGAAGACGAACATTTCAAATACCATCCGGGTTTTAATCCCGTGGCGATGTTCAATGCTATGAAACAAAACAGCAAAGCCGGAAAAGTAGTTCGTGGCGGAAGTACCTTAACGCAACAAGTCATTCGTTTGTCTCGAAAAGGGAAAAAGCGAACCTATTTTGAAAAATTCATCGAAATCATTCTGGCTACCCGACTCGAATTACGTCATTCCAAAAATACTATTCTTGAATTATACGCAGCGCATGCTCCTTTTGGCGGCAATGTGGTTGGTTTAGAAATGGCTTCGTGGCGTTATTTCGGAGTACAATCACATCAACTATCTTGGGCAGAAAGTGCTACTTTGGCTGTTTTACCCAATGCGCCAAGTTTGATCTATCCAGGAAAAAACCAATTGAAATTACTCAAAAAAAGAAACACCCTTTTATTAAAATTGCAACACGAAGGTATTATCGACCAACAAACGTATGAATTGGCTATCGACGAACCTTTACCTCAAAAACCATATGATTTACCCCAAATTGCTCCTCACCTTTTACAGCGTGTCGCCAAAAATAAGGAAGGAACTCGATTAAAAACCACGGTGGATATCGCTTTGCAGAATCGCGTGAACCAAATAGCGAAATATTATTACAATCAATACAAACAAAATGAAGTCAACAATCTGGCGATTTTGGTTATTGATGTACAGACCAGAAATGTTATTAGTTATGTTGGAAATTCGCCTTCGGACGAAAACCATCAAAAAGATGTCGATATTATTGGTGCACCCAGAAGTACTGGGAGTATTTTAAAACCTTTATTGTATGCCGCCATGCTCGATGAAGGCGAATTACTACCCAACACATTAGTAGCCGATATTCCAACGCAGATTTCAGGGTATACACCACAGAATTTCAATTTGACTTTCGACGGAGCTGTTCCCGCACACAGGGCCTTATCGCGTTCGTTGAACATTCCTTCCGTTTTAATGCTACAGGATTATGGCGTGAATAAATTTTACGAGGAATTACAAAAGTTCAAACTCAAAGACATTTCGAAGCATCCGGATCATTACGGATTATCCTTGATTTTAGGTGGTGCCGAAAGTAATCTGTGGGATTTATGCCGAACCTATGCCGGGATGTCTTCTACGGTGGATTATTTCAATAAGAACAACGGAAATTATCGCACCAAAGAATTTGCAGAGTTGAATTACGACCATGCTTTTACACCGGATTTTGGTTACAACAGCAAACAGAAAACCATTTTAGGCGCCGGAGCAATTTGGCAAACCTACAATGCTATGGAAGAAGTCAACCGTCCCGAAGGCGATGAAGCCTGGAAATTTTACGACAGTTCACTAAAAATTGCCTGGAAAACCGGAACCAGTTTTGGAAACCGTGATGCTTGGGCCATTGGCACCAATTCCAGATATGTTGTAGGGATTTGGGTGGGAAATGCTTCAGGAGAAGGCCGACCAACATTAACCGGTGTAACCAGTGCCGCTCCTATTTTATTTGATGTTTTTAATTTATTACCAAGAAAAAAATGGTTTGATGCCCCTTTACAAGATTTATCTGAAGTGGAAATTTGTAAATTAAGTGGGCATTTGGCTCAGGAAGATTGCCCGAAAATAAAACAATACGTTCCGTTAAAAGGAAAAACGACTTCTATTTGTCCGTACCACAAAACGGTGCATTTAGACAAAACCGAAAAACACAGAGTTAACAGTAGTTGTGAGGATGTTGAAAATATCGTAACAAAGAAATGGTTTATTCTACCTCCAGTAATGGAATGGTATTACAAAAGCCAACACATCGAATATTTACCTTTGCCACCTTACCGAAGTGATTGTCAGGGAACACAAACGGCTTCGATGGATTTTATCTATCCGAAAACGAACAGCAAAATCTATTTGACTAAAAATTTCAATAGTGAAATCCAGCCGGTGATTCTGAAAGTGGCGCATTCGCAAAGGGAAACCGAGTTGTTTTGGTATGTGGATAATGCATATAAAGGTTCAACCAAAACCTTCCATGAAATGCCGATTACGCCTACAGAAGGTTTTCATTATGTTACGGTGGTGGATGAATTTGGCTATGAGATTAGGAAGAAGATTGAGATTGTCAGGGAATAGTTTAGAAAGTGAAATCTAAATTTCAGAAACAGACATTTATTTCTTAAAATCAAAAGACTATTTTTGACTTCTTGAATAAGAAACTCTTATATAGCCTTTTTCTCTTTGCAATGGTAAACTTACTTTTTGCACAGAACCCTATTGCGATTAAGTTAACCGAAAATGACGGCTTACCAGATGTTGAATTTTACGACATAACCGAAGATAATAAAGGTTTTATCTGGATGGCTGCCGATAAAGGTTTATACCGTTTTGACGGAAAAAACTACCTACCTTACACCAATGTAAACAAAAGAGGGCTTTCTGTTTTTGGACTAAAATTCGACCATCAGAAGCAATTATGGTGTAACAATATTTCCGGTCAGTTTTTTTACCTCAAAGACAACAAACTAGAACTTTTTTTAGATTTAAAAAATGAACTTAAAGGTGAACTGGCAGAATTTATTCTTCTAAGAGACAAACTGTATGTTTTTAGTACAGCATTGATTTTGTCCGTGGATTTAAAAACTAAAAAACGAGAATGTTTACTAAAAAAGGCTGTTACCGGTTCAAATATCGTTCGCGCTCCTTTCAAATTTAATAATAGAATATACTTTACAATCAATGATGAAATATTTTCTCTTGAGGATTCAAAGATAAGTTTGGCTGTAAAGGATAAAATAACACCTTTTGGGGTTACTACTTTTCCTAAATTCTTCAAATACAAGCAAAACCTATTTTTAATTTCATATGACAATGTTCTAAATCAGAATCGTTTTTTTAAAATAAACAACAATCGCCTTTCTGCGGTTTCATTTCCAAAGAAACTTGAAAGCAACAGAATAATAGCCATTTCAGAACAAGACAATTTTTTATGGTTCTGTACTGCTGCTGGTATTGTAAAAATTAAAGAGGAAAGCAATCAGTTCACTGTAGATGATTTTTTTCTCAAAGATGATTTCATTACCCAAGTCATATCAGACACAAACAAAACACTATGGGTTTCAACTTTAAACAATGGCATACATATAATTCCCTCATTACATGTAAAAACTCATGACAACACCGTTTACAACGACAATATTTCAACAGTTGAAAAAATAAACGCTACAAAAATAGCTGTAGGCACTACGAAAGGAAGTTTATTTATTGTTGATTTAATGAATAACCAAAAACAAGAAATCAAGATTAGTAAAAAAAGAAAAATATCTAAACTTTTATATTTAAAAGAGAAAAATACTCTTTTGATAAGCACGGAGAACAGTTCGTATTTCTACAATCTAAAAACTAAAAAAATCACCGAATTAAATTCATTTCTCAACGCCAAAGACTTACACCGTATAAACAACACGAATCAATTTATTTACTGTAGCTTTGATAGAGCCTCTATTCTAAAGTTCGAGAACAACACCATTTCTTTCGTCAGAAAACTGAACGCCAACAGAGCATACAGAAGCTATTATGACGAAAAGCTCAAACGTATTTATGTATCTCATGTAGATCATTTAATTGTTTATGAAAATGATTCCAGTTTTAAATCTTTAAAATACAGGAATAAAAACATAGTTGCCAAGGACATCTGTCAAACAGATAACAGTATTATTTGGATTGCCACTTTTAACGATGGACTTTTAGGATATAAAAACAACCAGGTTTTCATAAACTTTGACATGACCAACGGATTAAAATCGAATATCATCCAGGAAATGAAAAGTGATGGCAATAATTTATGGATTGCTACAGATAAAGGCATTCAGATATTAAATTCAACCACAAACAAGTTAAAATCGTCATTGACAAACATTGGTAACATTAAAGGTATTGTAATCAATGACAAAGCTGTTTTTCTGGCTACGCAAGAGCGCTTTTTTGAAATCGACAAGGCTGCACTTCCTAAAGAATATCATTTGAAGGAAATTTATATAAAATCGGTTGCCATAAATGAGAAAGACACTTTAGTTAAAAAGGATTATTCTTTACCTTATGATAAAAATAGAATCAAATTCACCTTTCACATCAACGGATTTTACCCAAATGACGAATTATTATTTGAATACAGACTTCTCGGGTTAAATGACAATTGGATTGCATTAGATAAGAATTTAGATTTTGTAAATTTTAACAGTCTTCCTTCTAATAATTATATTTTTGAGGTCCGAGCCAAAAACAGTAGCCAAAACGAACATGTCAGCACAAAAATCAATTTTAAGATTCACAAACCGTATTGGGAAAGTTGGTGGTTCATTTCCACTTTAATACTCATTTCTTTTGGCTTACTGACTTTATTTTACAGAAACAAACTAAAGGTCAAAGAGAAAGAAAAAGAACTGGCTTTAAAGAATGCTAAATTTGAAAATGAATTGGCAATTCTCAAATTGGAGAATTTAAAATCACAAATGAATCCGCATTTTATCTTCAATGCTTTAAATTCAATCCAGGAATACATTATTCTGAATCAAAAAAACTTAGCGAGTTCTTATTTGGCAAAATTTGCAGATTTGATAAGAGCTTACTTAGACCATAGTTCCAAGGGATATATTTCATTACGAGAAGAAGTCGAATGTTTAGACACTTATCTCCAATTGGAAAAACTGCGGTTTGAAGACAAGTTCAGCTACACCATTAACAGCTTAGAAAGTAATGAAGACATAAAAATCCCCACCATGCTCATTCAGCCTTATGTTGAAAATGCCATAAAACATGGTTTGTTGCATAAAAAAGAGAATAGAAATCTGGTTGTTGATTTTGAATTGCTAAAAGAGGAGAAAATGCTTCGATGCATCATTTTGGACAATGGTATTGGCCGGGAAAAAGCCGCAAAATTGAGAAGTACACAGCACAAATCATTTGCGACTGAAGCAACACAGCATAGATTGGATTTATTGAATTTCGGCAAAGAAAGAAAAATAGGCGCAACAATAGATGACTTAATTAATGAGAATAAAGAAGCCATTGGAACAAAAGTGACATTATTAATCCCAATATTAAATTAAAACATGAAGGCAATAATAATTGATGACGAAAGAAAAGCAAGAAACTTACTTCGCGTTTTAATAGAAGAAAACTGTTCGAAAATTACCAGCATCATTGAAGCAGAAGACTTACTTTCGGGAGTTGCTCTAATAAAAGAAGAGATGCCTCAAATTGTCTTTTTAGACATTGAAATGCCCGAGCATTCCGGCTTGGAAATTCTCAATTTCATCAATAAAGAAGACGTTAATTTTGAAATTATTTTCACTACTGCATACAATGAATTTGCGATAAATGCCTTCCAACTTTCCGCTATTGATTATTTGCTAAAACCTTTACGAGCGGAAACTGTAAAAAGCGCCACAGAAAAAGCCATTCAGCAAATTGGAAAATCTGATATAAGCTTAAAACTAGAAGAATTAAACAAAAGTCTGAAGACATCCAACTTTAATAAAATAGGATTGCCTTTTTCCGATGGTCTTAAATTTGTGAATTTTGAAGATATCATTCTGTTTGAAGCTGATGGAATGTATACAAAAGTAACCACTGTAAAAGAAACTGAAATATTAGTCTGCAAGCCTTTGCGCCATTTTGTTGACTTGTTAGAAATTCAGCCCAACTTTTACAAACCCCACAGATCGTATCTTATCAACTTAAAATACATTCGGGAATACATTAGAAAAGATGGCGGTTATATCATCATGGATAATGACAAATCGGTTTCTATTGCCAACGATAAAAAAGAAGAATTTCTGACCATTATTCAAAACATAGGTTAAGCTTCAGAAAGTTAAAAACCCGTTTCAGAAAGTCGTTTTATAAACGGCTTTTTTTATGATGAAATTTATCCGATAATTTCAAACATAAAAACATGAAAGCAAAATTATTTTTTCTATTTCTATTTATCTATCAATTGGGCTTTGCACAATTTCCAACTAGCGGATTAGTAGCACAATATGGTTTTGACAACGGAAGCCTATTAGTAGACGGCGCAAATGGAGTAAACCTTACACAAACAGGAACAGCACTTACCGAAATAAACAATCGTTTTGGCAATGCTCCAACCAGTGCCGTGAGTTTAAATGGTGATCGATTAACAAGACCGGATGTTAATTTTCCTAACGACCCATTCAATTTAGGAAATCAAGCCACCATCAGTTTTTGGATTAATACAACAACGAATGATTCTGATACAAGAATTATTTTTGACGACAGTAACAGGTCTACTTTCGCCAATGCGAATTGGGCGGGTTATTATATTTATCTTCAAAACGGAAAAATCGGTTTTGCACTAAGTGTTTTATACAGCAGTGCCGGTTTAGGTTATAGAGGTGGAGGCGTATTAGGAACAACTGTTGTTAGCGATGGAAACTGGCATCATGTTGCGTTTACGATTTTCAATAATCTTACAACCTCGCCTTCTGGAATGACAGATACGGCAACCAACTCAGGCAGATTGTATATCGATGGAGTCGATATGGGAAGTGGGGGCACAACAAATACCGCTCAGGCAGGAAATGCTTATTTAAGTCTTTCCCATGATACAACTGGAAATATCACAATAGGAAACAATAGAGCTAATAATCTTGCCAATAACAATCGCTATTTTGACATCATAGACGATATTTTAATTTACAACAGAAATTTATCAGCTGCTGAAATAGCTGGAATTGTAAACTACAATAGTTTTTGTTTAACTCCTCCATCTTCTATTTTATCCGTTGCTGCGATTACACATACATCGGCAACGATAAACATTACAGGAAGCAGCACTTATGATATTGCTTATCATAAAACATCAGATACTTTCGCAAACGCGACAATTATCAATGGAATAACTACCGGTACAACCAACTTATCTGGATTGGATATTTTCACCAATTACAAAGTATATGTAAAACAACATTGTGCAAACAATACCACCGGATGGTCATCACCTATAAATTTCACTACAACAAGAACACTTGGACGTATTTATGTCAATGCTACTGCTTCAGGAAACAATAATGGAATATCATGGGCCAATGCATATACTAATCTTGAAAATGCATTAGCTGTAGCACAAACCAATGAAGAAATTTGGATTACCGAAGGTACATACAAGCCACACGCATCGGATAGAACAATACCATTTACCATTGCAGATGCCAATTTGAAATTATATGGAGGATTTGTTGGAAATGAAACACAACTCTCAGATCGAATATTTGGAGCTCATGAAACAATACTCTCAGGAGATTTATTAGGCAATGATGACAATATATTATCTCATGTTAATACTACTCGAAATGATAATAGTTACATTGTAATTAGCATTGTAGCTAACAATTCGTTGCTAGACCGTTTAACAATAACTGGAGGTCATGCCAATGGAGCTGCAGCACCATATAAAACTGGAGCTGGTATAACCAAAAACGCTACAATTACAAAAATGACTTTAAACAATTGTAAACTGACTAAAAATGCAGCAGAGTATGGCGCAGCATTAGTTGCCATATTCAATAATGTCTCTTCAGAATTAATCATTAGTAATTGTGAATTTAGCGAAAACTTAGCTTTAGGTGGTGGTGCCATTTATTCGTACACCAACAATAACGCATCTGCAACTTACAATGTTTCTAATTCCATATTTAAAAGAAACCAAGTAAAAGACAATGGGGCAACACTAGCCTATGCGGGAAGTTCATTATGGGTACGTGCTTATGGAACCAACTCTGTAATTTCAAGCAATATTATCGGTTGTACATTTGCCGATAACTTAGACACAGGGACATTTAGTGGTTTGAATAATTTTAATAGATGTACATTGGCAATATCCAAAAGAAATAGTGTTAGTGCGAATCACACAACTACTATCTCCAACTGCATCTTCTGGAATAGCAAAGCGGCAGGAGGAACTATTGCAAGACCAATTTCCGGACTTATTGACGACATAGTGACTCCTATTACCATTACAAATTCAATTGACGAAACTAATTTTACTGGAGTTACCCTAAGCGGTACTTCATCTAACACAAGTGGTTCTAATCCGTTATTTACAAATGCTACTAGTGGCGATTATACTTTAAGTTCTGGCTCACCAGCGATTGATAATGGTAATAATGCAAGTGCAATTGGAACAACTGATTTATTAAACAATCAACGTATATTCAATTCAACCGTAGATATGGGTGCTTTTGAGTTTGGATCAACTGTTTTAGGGTCACAATCATTCAATTCTTTTCAAGATTTTTTAATTTATCCAAATCCAGTCTCATCAATACTAAATATTCAAACTGAAGGGTTTGTAAAGCAAATGAAGATTTATACTTTAGAAGGAAAATTAGTAAAAGAAAGCACGGAAAATAAAATTGATGTTTCGAATTTACAATCCGGGTTTTATATCTTAAAAGTGATTACCGGTGAGAATAAAATAGGAGTTAAGAAATTTATAAAAAAATAATTTAATTTGTTAAGCTAAAAAAGAAAACCGCCTCGTTTGACAACGGGCGGTTTTTATATCTGAAGAGATTATTTCTTAATTATTTTTTCAGTAAAAGTAGTGCCTTCTAAAGTGGTTACTTGTACTGCATAAGTTCCGGACGCAAGACTCGCAATATTAATTTCATTGTTCACAAGTTTTGTGTTCGCTTTTCTTCCGTTCAAATCAAAAATGATAACTTCTTTGACTTCTTTGTTGAAGGTAATTTTGTCAGTTGAAGGGTTTGGATATAACTCAATAGCTGTGTTATAATTAAAATCCGTTGTAGATAATTGGCTTGGATTTGCTAACCTTGCAAAATGACCTCTTGCTACATTGTTGTACTTTGTGAAATCACCTCCTATAATGATTTTGCCGTTTTGAAGGGATATTGAACGGATTATACCTAATTCGTTAAAGCCACCTAATATGCGCACTGGACCTATTGGTGCTGTGAAAGTATTATCTAAAGTACCATTTACTTGTAATCTTGCAATGCATTTTCTAGTAACGTTGTTGAAGGTGTCAAATATCCCACCCAGTAATATTTTGCCATCGTTTTGAGTCTTGATTGAATATATTTGTGCAAAACTAGTGTCATTTTTTTGTGCGCCAACACCGATGGTGAAATTTGAATCAACAGAGCCGTCAGAATTCAAACGAACAATTCCATTTCTATTCAAACCGCTAAAAGTTCCAAAACTACCGCCTAATAATATTTTGCCATTTGGTTGTATGTGACATGATAATATATGATTATTTGGTCCGGTACCATAATTAAAGGTGTCGTCAATACTTCCGTTTGAATTTAGCCTAACAATTCTGTTCTTGGCAACTCCATTAAATTGGGTAAATTCACCCGCTACAATTACTTTTCCGTCACTCTGCACTTGTACAGTGTATACTGTGCCGTTTGCTCCTGTACCAACATTAAAGGTGTTGTCTATGTTGCCGTCCTCGAGTAAACGGGCAACTCTGTTTTTTCCAACACCATTGTTAGCAGTAAAATAACCTCCAATAATGATTTTTGAATCCGATTGAAGCGCAATGCTTAGTGCCGAATTGTTAATTATATCACCAACGCCAAATGAATAGTCAAGACTACCGTCAGCGTTTAATCTTTTTACGCCGCTTGATGTTGTTCCATTAATTGGAAAATGTCCGCCAATTAAAATTTTTCCGTCATTTTGTAAAGCCATCGATTCTATTGAGCTGCTGGCGTTATTAGTGGGATTGAAAGAAGGATCGATTGTTCCGTCTTCATTCAACAAAGCAATTCTATACAGTATGGTTGTTGAATTGTTGACATTTGGAAACTCCCCTGATATAAGTATTTTTCCATCGTTCCTCACAATTGTGTTGTAAACCCTATTATGAGCACCATTTGAATTGTTGAAAGTTAAGTCGAGTGCTCCATCTTGGGCTGTAATTGAAATAATGGTTAATTGAAATAACAGAAGAGTAAAGAAAAATTTCATTTTTTATGTTTTAATTTTGCGCAAAATTAGTGTATATTCTTACTCTTGCAATAGTAACATTATTAATATTTGTAAATAAAATACTATTTTTCAGCAATTGTCTAGTGCCCAATATTTTGTAAGTTTATACTTGGTTTTGTTTTTTTGAAAGAAATAGAATTCAGAAGGGAATGGGGCGCAAATTCTTGAAAGGGAAATTAGAATACTTCATTTCGAAGAAACGATGTGTTTTTCAAGAAGACTGAAGTTTATTTTGAAGAGGTTTATTCCGGAGGAAACAATAGAAACAAAAAAACCGTCTCGTTTTAAGCGAGACGGTTTTTTATTTAATCTTTTATAGAATTTCCGTTTTTATCAAAAAACTTGTATTCTAAGTACGTGTAAGCGTCACGAGGTATGATTTTCACCCATTTTTTATGTTCAAAAAACCATTTTGAACGTATTGATGGAAAACCTTTTGTAAGGTAAGCCGCAATGAACGGGTGTACATTAAGTATCACTTTGTTTTGCGTCTTTACAATTCTTTCTAAATCGGAAGCAATTTTATCAATGATTAAAATTGGCGCTTCAATTTCGCCATTTTCATTGTTAGGATCTTCTTCACGAGTTTTAATATTCACCTCTGGTCGCACTCTTTGTCTGGTAATTTGTACCAGTCCAAATTTACTTGGAGGCAATATTTTGTGTTTTGCTTTGTCGTCACTCATTTCTTCTCTTAAGAAATCGTATAGGACTTTACGATTGTCCGGATTGGACATATCGATAAAATCGACAACAATAATTCCGCCCATATCACGCAAACGCAATTGACGCGCTACTTCTGCAGCTGCAATCATGTTTACTTCAAGAGCAGTATCTTCTTGATTGGTTGCTTTGTTTGAGCGGTTTCCGCTGTTCACATCGATAACGTGCATGGCTTCGGTATGTTCTATAATTAAATAGGCACCTTTACTCATGGACACGGTTTTACCAAACGAGGTTTTTATTTGTCTTTCAATACTGTATTTCTCAAAAAGAGGAGTTTCTTTAGACTGATAAAGCTTTACCATTGATTCTTTACTTGGAGCAATTTGTTGTATGTACTCCTTTGTTTCGTTAAACAACTCTAAATCATCTATGATAATTCCACTAAAAGTATCGTTAAAAACATCACGTAAAATTGATGATGCTCTATTGAGTTCCCCTAGTACTTTTGATGGATGATGAGCTGTTGGAATTCTTTTGCACATTGACGTCCATTTGTCCATCAAATTTTGCAAATCTTTGTCTATTTCTGCAACTTTTTTGCCTTCTGCTACTGTGCGAACAATAACACCGAATCCTTTTGGTTTGATAGATTGTACCAGTCTTTTTAGCCTGTCCTTTTCTTCTTTGGATTCTATCTTTTGAGAAATAGAAACTCTATCGGAAAAAGGCACTAAAACAATATATCTTCCGGCAAGAGAAAGCTCTGAGCTTATTCTTGGACCTTTGGTTGATATTGGTTCTTTGACCACTTGTACTAAAATTGATTGATTGGCACTAATTACATCAGTAATTACGCCATCTTTGTCAATTTCTTTATCAAATTGGAAACTTTTTAGGGAGAAATCTTTTATTTTACCTGCGCTTACAAGTTTTATGAATTTCAATTGAGAAGCGAGATTAGGTCCTAAATCGTGATAATGTAAAAAGGCATCTTTTTCGAAGCCTACATTTACAAAAGCAGCATTAAGTCCAGCAACTGGTTTTCTAATATTAGCGATAAAAATATCACCTACTTGAAAGTTGCTTGTTTCTTCTTCTTTATGTAATTCAACTAGTTTTCCATCTTTTAATAAGGCAAAATCTACAGCGTCAGAACCAGATCTAATGATTAATTCTTTATTCATGTGTAAATTTTTATCTGCATTTTTTAGATAATAGATGATAGATTGATAGATAATAGATTTAAAAAAATCTGAAATCTGAAATCTGAAATCTGAAATCTTATTGTACAGATGGATTAAACATTTTACAGGTAGTTGTACCCGACGAAACAATCAGACTTTAAGTATTTTAGAATTCAGATAGCGCAGATGGCAGAAAACTCTTAAATCTTAAATCGATATTCTTATACTCTAATCAGAATGTTTCAATTTCAATGAACGTTTAAAAAGAAAAAAGTAGTTTTAAACTACTTTTTCTTCTTGTGACGGTTAGCTCTCGCTCTCTTTTTACGTTTGTGAGTAGCTACCTTATGTCTTTTTCTTTTTTTACCACTTGGCATAACTTGTAGTTTTATTGATTAGTAAATTATTTTGTTTCGTTATTTGTTTTCACACCTTCTACGAATACTTTAGCAGGTTTAAATGCTGGAATATTGTGAGCTGGAATCTTAATTGTTGTATTCTTAGAAATGTTTCTTCCTGTTTTTTCTGCTCTTGTTTTAACAATAAAACTTCCAAAACCTCTTAAGTAAACATTGTCACCCGTTTCTAATGAATTTTTCACCTCGTCCATAAAAGACTCAACTGTAGCTTGTACATCTCCTTTTTCTAGTCCTAATTTGTCAGCAATTTTAGCTACGATATCTGCTTTTGTCATTTTAATTCGTAATTAAGTTTATGTAATTTTTTGAGTTTGCAAATATATAAATTAAATAACCAATATTTCAAGTATAAATGATTAAAATTTAATCACATAAAGATTTATTTTTGCTAACCAAATCTTAACAATGAATTTTAGTAAAATATTAACAACGTGGTATTTAGACAATAAACGTGATTTACCTTGGCGAAAAACAACTGACCCATACCTTATTTGGCTCTCGGAAATCATGCTTCAACAGACGCGAGTAGCTCAAGGTTTGCCTTATTTTTTAGCGTTTACAGAAGCTTTCCCAACGGTTTTTGATTTGGCTAAAGCCGAAGAAGAACAAGTACTTAAACTTTGGCAAGGCTTAGGGTATTACTCACGTGCCAGAAATTTACATGCGACTGCAAAACACATCGCCAATGATCTGAACGGAATTTTCCCACACAATTACAAAGAATTATTAAAATTAAAAGGCGTTGGCGAATACACCGCCGCAGCCATTGCTTCCTTTTCTTATAACGAAGTGATTCCTGTAGTCGATGGAAATGTATATCGTGTATTGTCCCGCTATTTTAATATTGATACCGACATTGCTTCGGCGAAAGCCAAAAATGAATTTACACTAGTTGCGCAGGAAGTTATTTTAAAAGACAATCCAGCTTTGTTCAATCAAGCCATTATGGAATTTGGCGCATTGCAATGTGTTCCTAAAAGTCCCAATTGTACAATTTGCCCATTAAACTCGAGTTGCGCTGCGCTTTCGCTAAAAAAAGCAAACGAATTGCCTTTAAAAATCAAGAAATTGAAAGTTAGAAATCGGTTTTTGAACTATTTGTTTATCCTAGACAGAGAAAACAAAACCCGAATTAACCAGCGAACTTCTAAGGGAATTTGGCATAATTTATATGAATTTCCTTTGGTGGAAACCGAAAATGCAACATCTGACGAAATTGTTTTAACATCAATCCGAAATCAATTGGATGAAGTTTCAAGTATCTCATTAATGGAATCCGATACTATAATCCATAAATTATCACATCAGCATTTGCATATTAAATTCTGGAAAATCAATCAGAACACAGTTTTTGAAAACGGTTTGGATTTTGAAAGTTTGAATAAATTTCCGTTTCCTATCGTACTTCATAATTTTATTGAAAACAATAAATATTGAAAAAAACCGTATATTTGAATATAACTAAAATATAAGCCATGAACGGTACATTAAACAAGGTAATACTTATTGGGCATTTGGGTGATGAAGTAAAAATGCACTATTTTGAAGGCGGAAATTGCATAGGCAGGTTTCCTTTGGCGACCAACGAAGTTTATATTAATAAAACCACAGGAGAAAAGATAACATCTACCGAATGGCACAACGTTGTGGTTCGAAATAAAGCGGCAGAAATCTGCGAAAAATACTTATCTAAAGGTGATAAAATTTATGTGGAAGGACGCATTAAATCACGTCAATGGCAAGCTGAAGATGGTTCTACAAAATACACTACAGAGATTCAAGCGACAGAATTTACCTTTTTAACCACTAAAAAAGATTCAGAAAACGTAAAATCGCAACCAGAAGCGCCAAAAAACACTAATTTTGACAACTCTATCGAGAACGATTTACCTTTTTAATTTATTATAATGATAAGAAAACATGTAAGTTCCCTCCTATTCATTGGGATTAGCATTTGTATTATAAGTTGCAAAGATGATGTTTTGCCAAAACCAAAAAGTTATTTGAGTTTAAATTATCCTGAACCCAAATACACTAGTTACAATGGAAATTGCGAATATAGCTTTGATTACAATACTATTGGGAAAGTGGTAGATCAAGGAAATTGCAATTTTCATATTGAATACCCAAAATTGAAGGCTACCGTTTATTTAAGCTACAAGCCCGTAAATAAAAATATTGATGCATTACTTAGGGATGCTCAAAAACTAACCTATGAGCATGTTATAAAAGCTGATGGCATTACAGAACAACCTTATGCAAATAAAGACAACAAGGCTTACGGTATGTTTTATGAAGTGGGAGGAAATGCTGCCTCGCAATCGCAATTTTACTTAACTGACAGTACAGAACATTTCTTAGTTGGATCGGTTTATTTTTATGCGAAACCTAATTTCGATTCGGTTTTACCGGCGGCACATTATATTAAAAACGACCTTAAGATATTAATGGAATCATTAAAATGGAAATAAAAAAAGGGTACGCTAAGCGTACCCTTTTTTATATATGAATGATGCCTTTTACAAAGTACTTGCTTTCATGTCTGCAGAGCAAGATTTTTTAGCCGCACAACATCCTGCTTTTTTAGCTCCGCTCGATTCGGCTCCGCCTCGGGTCTCTCCTTCTTTTGGAGCACAATTTGCAGCGTTTGCTTCAGCTGCTTTAGCTTCTGCTTTTCTTTCTTTTCTACTCTTTTTTTCTTTTTTTGGATCTCCCTTAGGATCTCCGTAATTCATAGCTTTGTCTGCCGAATTTTTTACGTTAGCCACTTTATATGTTTTACCATCAGCAATTGCTTCTACAACTTCAGTTAATTTTTCAGGCGTTTGAACAGTTGCATCATACTCGATTGTAGCTGTTTTGGTATCAAAATCAACCGATGCTTTTTGAACACCTTCTAATCCAGCTAATTTATTTTCAATCACTTTTGCACATCCTACTGCACAAGTCATCCCTTCAATATTCATGGTAGTAGTTTCTGCTTTGGCAATTGCTTTTGAGGCCGAAACTTCCGTACTATCAGCCACAACTGCGTCTACAGTAGCTTCTTTTTTACAGCTCACAAAGGTAATTCCAGCAAGTACTAATGCTAAAACTGATAATTTTATATTCTTCATAACTAATTAATTAGAGGTTTATTAAAACAAAAATAGAGATTTTGTGTTATCATTTGTAAAAAATAACAGAATTTTGGGAATTCAAATTACCTCTATGCTAACTAAAAACAACAAATGGCTTTTACTGGTTTTACTTTCCCTGGTTTGGGGAAGTTCTTTTATATTAATTAAAAGAGGGCTGGTAGGCTTAAATCCTTTTCAACTGGGATCCTTACGAATTATTTTCGCTACTATATTTTTGTTGCTTATTGGTTTCAAAAGTTTAGCCAGAATACCCATTGACAAATGGCGTTTTATTATTATAACTGCTTTATTAGGAACGGGATTTCCAGTGTTTTTATTCGCTTATGCTCAAACTGGAATAAAAAGTTCTGTAAGTGGAATTTTAAATTCACTAACTCCTTTGTATACTTTACTATTAGGAGCATTGGCCTTTGGATTGACTTTTAAAAGAAGCCAAATTTTTGGAGTTATTTTAGGTCTTAGTGGATGTCTGATGTTAGTAATTAACGGCAATTCTAATGGAAGTGAAACCAATTATTTTTATGTTTCTTTAGTCGTAATTGCTACTATTTGTTATGCTTTGAATGTGAATTTGATTAAAAAATACTTGTCTGATGTGAGTCCGTTGAGTATAACGACTGGTAATTTTTCAGTGTTATTAATTCCTGCCATAATCATCTTATTCAGCAATGGATATGCAGGTGTTATTTCAAATCCTGAAGTGCAACACGCTACCCTTTTCATCATCATTCTAGGTATGTTAGGTACAGGGGTAGCCAACATTATGTATTTTCAACTGATACAAATCACTTCACCGCTTTTTGCTTCATCAGTTACCTATTTTATTCCGCTCGTGGCTATGGGTTGGGGATTATTAGATGGAGAAACTTTGAATTTTCTGCAAATTGTAGGCGCTATGATTATATTATGTGGTGTTTATATGGCGAGTAAAAAATAAAAAGAGACACTTTTCAGCATCTCTTTCGTTTTAATCAATTGCTTTAACAACCGCTTTTTCAGCTTCTTTTCTGGTTCCGTCGAAACCGTCGATCCCAGAAACGGTAGTATATTTTAGGACGTATTTTTTACCCGGATTTAGTTTGTTGTACACACTTTGACACATTAAAGTTGCCTCATGGAAACCACAAAGAATTAACTTTAATTTTCCTGGATATGTGTTTACATCGCCTATAGCATATATTCCTTCAATATTGGTTTGATAGTCTAAAGCGTTGTTGACTTTGATAGCATTTTTTTCGATTTCTAATCCCCAGTGCGCGATGGCTCCTAACTTTGGCGTAAGTCCAAAAAGGGGAATGAAATAATCGGTTTTGATGTTTCTGTGAGCTCCATTTTCATCAATATCGATAGACTCTAATTTTTCGTCTCCATTCAATCCAACAACTTCAGCCGGAGTGATTAAATGAATTTTACCTGCATGTTTTAATTCTTGCACTTTTTCTACAGAATCTAAGGCACCACGGAATTCATTTCGGCGGTGAATTAAAGTGACTTCTGAAGCTACGTCAGACAAAAATATACTCCAATCTAAAGCGGAGTCACCTCCACCAGCAATTACAATTTTTTTATCGCGAAACAATTCAGGATCCTTCACAAAATATTCAACTCCTTTGTCTTCGTAGAATTCGATATCTTCAATAAGTGGTTTTCTAGGTTCGAAACTACCTAAACCTCCTGCAATAGCTACTGCTTTAGCATGGTGTTCCGTTCCTTTGTTTGAAGTCACTATAAAAGTACCATCTTCTAATTTTTGAATCGTTTCAGCAGTTTCGTTTAATGTGAAACCAGGTTGAAATTGTTTGATTTGCTCCATCAAATTATCGATCAAATCCCCGGCTAAAACGGATGGATAGCCCGGTATGTCGAAAATAGGTTTCTTCGGATATAATTCGGTTAATTGTCCTCCAGGCTGCGGAAGACCATCGATAATATGACATTTTAATTTTAAAAGACCGGCTTCAAATACAGTAAAAAGTCCTGTTGGACCGGCTCCTATGATGAGTATATCTGTTTCAATCATTGTTTCTTTGAGTTGCTGAGTCGCTAAGTTACTGAGGGACTAAGTTTTTGCGTGAGGGGTTGAGGCGGCATCCTTTTTTGGTCCCGAGGTATCGGGAGAAAAAAAGATATAGCCGAAGACCCGACCCAGTCTCGTTTTTTTAGAACGAGACTGGGTCACGCCATCATGATTTATATTATGCTACGTTAACCACTGTTTCTATTTGTGGTGCGTATTTTTTAATGGTAGTTTCTACTCCGGCACGCATGGTCATTCCGCTTACGCTACAAGAGGTACATGCACCTTGCAATCGAACTTTAACATGTTTATCATCTTCGATAGAAACCAAGCTAATATCGCCACCATCTGAATTCAAGAAAGGTCTGATTTCTTCTAGGGCTTTTTCTACGTTTAATATTAATTCTTCTGGTGTCATTTTTTTAATTATTTCTTGTTAACAGCTGAACAACCCGCCATTGTTGTGATTTTAATGGCTTCGGTGGCTGGTAAATTCTCGTTTCTTGCGACAACTTCTCTCACTACATTTCTGGTTACTTCTTCGAAAACTGCTTCTACAATAGATGCCGTTTGTAAAGATGCAGGGCGACCGTAATCTCCTGCTTCACGAATACTTTGCACCAATGGAATTTCTCCTAAAAATGGCACTTGTAAATCTTCTGCCAAATTTTTGGCGCCTCCGTTTCCGAAGATATAATATTTGTTGTTTGGCAATTCTTCTGGTGTGAAATACGCCATATTTTC
>JASLID010000022.1 GCA_030153045.1 Flavobacterium sp. | reverse complement strand
ATTCAAGGTTATGATCCTGTAGCTTATTTTAAACAAAATAAAGCTCTAAAAGGGAAAAAGGAATTGGATACCAATTATCAAGGTGTGGTTTATCTTTTTTCTTCCAAAGAAAATAAAGCTGAATTTTTAAAAAACCCTACACATTACGAGCCTCAATATGGAGGATGGTGTGCTTTCGCAATGGGTGATTATGGTAAAAAAGTAGAAATTAATCCGGAAACTTTTAAAATAGTTGACGGTAAACTCTACCTTTTTTATAATGCCTTTTTTAACAATACTTTAAAAAGTTGGAACAAGGATGAAAAAAGATTGAAAGCAAGTGCAGATGTAAATTGGAAAAAAATTCAAAATTAAACTGTATGAAAGCAATTTATATCAATAGGGTATTAAAAATAATTGTGGCAGTTATCTTACTTCAAACATTATTCTTTAAATTTACTGCAAGCGATGAATCAGTTTATATATTTTCTAAGTTAGGAGTTGAACCCTATGGGAGAATTGGATCTGGAATTATAGAGTTGATAGCCTCGATACTGTTGTTTATAGATAAAATGAAATTTTACGGGGCTTTCATAGCCATGGGAACCATGCTTGGTGCCATTCTAGGACATGTATTAGTATTAGGAATTGAAGTAAATAATGACCATGGAACCTTGTTTGCTTTAGCATTAGTCACCTTTGTTTCAAGCAGTATTTTAGTATACAGATATAGAAAGGATATTAACTTTTTACCCCATAATTTATGAATTTTAATGCAGTAAAAGATACGCTTAACGATCTAAAAGATTTGTTGCATCAATTATCGGATAAAGAATATACGCTGCCCATATTGTATTTGGGAAATTCCTCAATTGGTGAACATACAAGACATATCATCGAATTATTTCAGTGTTTATTAGAATCTTATAACGATTCAAAACTTAATTATGATATTCGGAATCGAGACAAACAAATCGAATCAGATACAGTTTTTGCCATTCAATCCATAGATGCAATCATAACATCCATCGAAAGAACCAATAAAAATATCGTTTTAGAACAGTTTATTTCTGAAAATCATATCGTTATTGAAACGAATTATTTCAGAGAATTGGTTTATAATCTAGAACACTGTATACATCATCAAGCACTAATTAAAGTAGCTATTTATCAGATGGAAAATATTAAAGTAAACGAAAATTTTGGTATTGCTCCATCAACCCAAGAATATAGAAAACAATGTGTACAGTAACATTTGTAAATAGTAATGAAAAGTACATTTTAACATCTAATAGGGATGAAAAAGTGTTACGACCAAAAGCTATTGAGCCTAAAAATTATTTGATACACCATAAGAATGTGTTTTTTCCAAAAGATTCAAAAGCAGGAGGAACTTGGTACGCTGTTGATGAAAATGCCAACATCATTATTTTATTAAATGGCGCAGAAGAGAAACACATACTGCAGGAAAATTATAAAAAGAGTAGGGGACTGATTGTTTTGGATTTAATAGGATCATCTTCTATAATGAAAACATGGAGTATCATAGATTTAGACAATATTGAACCTTTTACTTTAGTTGTTTTTGAAAATCTTGAACTGTTTCAATTAAGATGGGATGGCGAGAATAAAGAAACACTACAGTTGGATGAAACTAAAAATCATATTTGGTCTTCGTCTACCTTATATCCAAAAGAAGTCAGAGAGAGAAGAGCGAAGTGGTTTACCGATTTCTTAGAGCCAAAAGCAAAGGTTTCTGAGTCTGAAATGCTAAATTTTCATCGCTATACAGAAGAAAATAATTCTGAAAACGGATTAGTTATCAATAGAAATGATTTTTTAAAAACATTGAGCATTACACAATCAGTCATCGAAAAGAACAAGGTCATATTGAATCATCTTGATTTGATTCATGAAGAACAATTTACTAATTCATTCATCGTAATTTAATGAGGTTATTTTTTCATAAACTTACCAATTGGGAATACTGGCCCTATAAAATAGTATACATTCCTATCTATTTTTTATGGGCATACTATGCTTTGAAAGCCAAAACAATCTTCTTTTTTAATGCTTCTAATCCAAGTATGAAAAACGGAGGATTTATTATGGACAGTAAAAAAGATATTTATGATTTAATTCCTCAGAAATACTATCCTAAAACAGAATTGGTAAAAGAAAACAGTGATTTTTCAGTCATTGAGACATTACTAAATAATTCCAACATTCAATTTCCATTAATTGCAAAACCAGATATTGGATTACGTGGTTCGGCAGTTAAAAAAGTAGACTCATTAAACGAATTGCGAGACTATCACGATAAAGCTAATTTCGATTATCTCATACAAGATTTGATTCCGTATGAGAATGAAATAGGCATTTTTTACGTTCGACACCCAAATGAAAAATCTGGAAAAATAACTGGAATTGTTGCTAAAGAGTATTTGATTGTTACAGGTGACGGTGTTTCTACAATTAAGGAATTACTGAAACAAAATCCAAGATATGAATTACAGCTAAAAGCTTTAGAAACAGAATATAAGAATGAATTATATCATATTTTACTTGATGGTGAAAAAAGAAATTTAGTTCCTTACGGAAACCATTGTCGAGGGGCTAAATTTGTTGATGCTAGTCATTTGATTTCACCAAAATTAAACGAAGTCGTTAACGAAATGTGCTTGCAAATTCCTGGGTTTTATTTTGGACGAATGGATTTGATGTACCAATCTATTTCAACATTGGAAGAAGGTAAAAATTTCTCTATGGTAGAACTCAACGGAGCTGCAAGCGAACCAACACATATTTACGACCCAAGCCATTCTATTTTCTTTGCTTGGAAAGAACTGGCCCGCCATATTTCATATATGTTTGAAATTAGCGTGGCCAATAACAAAAATGGAACTCCTTTTTTAAACCATAAAGAAGGAATGAAACAATACCGTTTGCATTTGGATCAAAACAATAAGATTTTAAATTTTTAATTTTGAAACTCCTCAAAAATTGCATTGTAGGCTTTTTAGTCAGCTTTGTGGGTTCCATCCCGTTAGGTTATTTGAATCTTGTGGGCTTTGAAATTTATCTGAAAACCAACTTCTTTCAGTTGTTTTATTATCTGATTGGTGTAGTAATCATAGAAGTTATAGTGATTTATGGTACTTTAGAATTTGCGCATCGGTTGAATCTGAATACAAAATGGAAAAAATGGATTTCGATATTTTCTATTTTTTTCTTGTTGTTTTTAGCCTACTATTTTCATTCTTCAAATTCCAATATCGTTGAAAATAAAAACGATTACAAAGAGTTGCTAAAATATCCAACGATTTTAATAGGATTGTTTTTGAGTTGTCTCAATTTTGCTCAAATTCCGTTTTGGATGAGTTGGAATCTTTATTTGGTCAACGGAAATTATATTTATAAAGAAGGAAATTCGAGTTGGTCTTATATTATTGGGACTCTCATAGGGACATTTTTTGGCATGCTGGTTTTGATATTTGGGATTGAAAGTGTTGCTAATGCTGGAATAATTCATCAAAACACTATTTCAAAATACATTCCTTTATTATTTATAGGATTGGCCTTATTCCAGGTTTATCAATTTCTACGAAACAAAAAACCTCAATAGATTATTATTGAGGTTTTAGTTTTTTTTGAATTAGGGATTAATATTTTCCGTTTAATAATTCTCCACCAATATTTGATTTGGCTTCAATACCTAATTTTTTCATCATTTCATAAGTTGTACAAACTGCAGCAGAAGTTACAGGAATGCCAATTTCTTTCTGAATCAAATCAATGGCTTCCAATGAAGGCATTTGCACACAAGCCGAAGCTACTAAAACATCAACTCCTGTTAAATCAAGTCTCTTATAAATTTTCAATAAATTCATTGGATCTTGAGCAGCCACTTCCAAATTATCTGGAATTTCCAAAGCAATCGAATCCACAACTTCAAAACCTTGATGTTCGATATAGTCCACGACCATATCCGTTAGCGGGCGCATGTAAGGTGTAATAATCGCTACTTTTTTAGCTCCTAGAACTTTCAATCCGTTAATCAATGCCCCTGCTGAAGTTACAATAGGAGTAGGGAAGTCGTTCGCAATAGTTTCCTGGTGCAAATTCACTTCCGAAACACAATGATACCCACGTCCCATACTCATAATCGCTACCAAACACGCATAACCCATCACATCTACATGTGCATCAGATAACTCTTGAGCGCATTTTAAGCTCATGGCATCCATGGCTTCGAGCTCTTCTTTGGTTACTTTTTTCATTCGCATTCTACTCGAATGGAAAGTAAAACGTTCTGGTAAAATCGTTTCGCGCGAACGGAAAACGGCTGGTATTTCAGTTTCCATCGTTACGTTTGAAGATGGAACTATTTGTCCTATTCTAAATTTTTTCATTGTTAAATTTCTTTAATCGTATTCACTATCGTTCCAATACCTTCAACAGTAGCTTCAATTACATCCCCATCATACATCCATTCTTGAGGATCTCTTCCAGCACCAACCCCCGATGGCGTTCCTGTTGCAATAATATCACCTGGCTCTAAAGTAAAAACAGTACTCAAATCTTCAATTAAATCATTAATATTGAATAGTAAGAATTTGGTATTTGAATTTTGTTTTTCGACACCATTTACTTTTAATGATAAATTTAAATTGTGTGGATTTTCGATTTCATCTTTGGTCACTAAAATAGGTCCCATAGGCGCAAAAGTGTCTTGTCCTTTAGAAACAATCCATTGCCCTTCACGACGACAATCACGTGCAGAAATATCATTAATTACGGTATAACCAAATACATAATCTAAAGCATCTGTTTTTGGCACGTATTTTCCCTTTTTACCAATAATAACCGCTAATTCCACTTCCCAATCTAACTGTTCCGTCAATTTTGTGTTTTTGATAATATCAGTATTCGTAGCCGTAACTGTTGTAGGTGGTTTTGAAAAGATAATTGGTTTTTGAGGTAATTTCCCTGTGGTATCTAAAGTACGAGCACTTTCGGCAACATGTTCTGTGTAATTTAAACCAATTCCAATAATGTTTTTTCTTGGTTTTGGAATAGGGGCAAGGAACATTACATCCTCAATGGCATATGCAATTTCTTCAAATTGTTTGTCGCTAGTATCAGTAATCAAGTCATTAATTTCATTTATCACATCAAAACCCATATCAATTAAGGATAACATGTTGTTAGGAAGCGGGAAATTGGAAACTTCTCCGAAATCTTCCATATCAATAACTTGATTGTTATGTATAAACCCTAAACGTGGTTCTGAATCTTCAATAGTATACGTAAGTAATTTCATTTTATATTTTTGATATTTTAATATATAGTTTGGTAACCGTTATTTTCAGTATATGCCTGTTCCTGATACAATCCTAGTTTTTCAATTACAGGCAAATCGTTGAACGAGAACAGACAAGCATCTTCTGTTTCCGATAAATTGACGTGTTCGTGATTAACCCATGATGGTACACAGAAAATATCTCTTTCTTTCCAATCAAAACGTTTTCCGCCAATGATAGAATAGCCTTTTCCTTTGGCACATTGGTAAACGAATGAACCGGTATGTTTGTGTGCTTTTCCTTTGAAACCATCGGGTAATAATTGCATTGATGCTCCCATGGTTTGCATCACATGACCACCGGTTAACGGATTTGAATATTGCATGATGATTCCGTCGTAAGGCGAGCCTTCATTGACTTTAGCTGCTTCTAATAAAGCAGGATACACTTGTTTCCATGAATATTTAAACAACGGAGAATACGGTTTGTCCCAGGTAGCATCGGGTGGAAGTAATCCCGTTCCACCATAAGTTAAAGGTAAATGATTAGTTGGTACTTTTAAAGGTTGCTTGCCATCAAAAACGGCATAATCATTGGCTTCCAAAGCATTTACTAAAGGAATATCCAGACCATCTTGCCAAATACAGGTTTTCCCGTTTTCGGCCACACCATGTTCGTGCCAAGCACTATTGGGAGTAATGACAAAATCATTAACTTCAAACGTCACTTTGTTTCCATCAACCACAGTATAACCACCTTCGCCTTCCATGATAAAACGTAGGGCAGAAGCTTTATGTCGGTGAGCCGAAGTACTTTCGCCTGGACGAGTCACCTGAATTCCGGTGTACAACCAACCCACAGCAGCACTCACGTCTTTACGTTTGTCGTTGACCAAATACACCACACGACGTCCTGCTTGTTCAGGCGTTACTAATTCTGATGATTTTAAAACCAACGCTCTTAAATCATCGTATTTCCAAAGCATCGGAACAGAAGAAGTTCTTGGTTCCCATGGTTCAATATCGTTGGCAACAGTCCATAGAGCACCGGCTCCAAGGGTTTCCAGTTCTTTATAATAAGCTTCCAGTTCGGGAGTATCTTTTACTCTTGCGCGACCAATTTGGTCATCTGAATATTTTCCTTCCATGATTTTTAAATTCAAAATAAGAGTCGTAAAATTACGATTTATCTTCTAACTTTTAGTTTGATTATTCTTTATTTGATTTAGGTTTGAGTAACAAAAAAATAGGGTACGATAGCAATGTGATTCCAACAATGGTTAGAAAACTTTTACTATCGCTATAGGCAAAACCAGTAAACAAAGCGATTGAAAATAATATCATCAAAATTGACGTATATGGATAGCCCCAAGATTTGTATGGTCTTTCTAAATTGGGTTCTGAAAAACGCAATTTTATTAAAGAAACGTAGGTTAATCCCCAAACAGTGATCGCCATAAAAGTGGACAATAAAAACAAAATTTCAAATGTTCCAATGTAAATTAAAATAAAAGCAAATAGAGAAGATACTAAAAGTGCCACTATTGGCGTACCTGCATTATTGATTATAGTCCCTTTTTTGATAAAAAATCCATCACGACTCATTCCATATAAAATTCTAGAAGGCATCATCATGTAGGCATTTAAAACACTGACAATAGAAAATACTGCGATTATAGTTACTACAATTGATCCTTTTTCTCCAAAAACAGCTTTTGCAACATCTGAAGCCGCTAATGGGGAATTGGCTATATTAGATACAGGCAATACATATAAAAAAGCCATGTTGATGACTATATAGATTCCAATTACAAGTAGTGCACCAAAGTACAATGATTTTGGAATGTTTTTACTTGGATTTTCATCTTCTTCAGCAAAAAAACAAGCAGCATTCCAACCATCATAAGTTCCTAAAACCAATTGTAATGATTTTAAAAAGGAAATGATAATACTAGCATCGACAAGTTCAGTAGAATTTTTGATTGGCTCAATTTTGATACCTGTATAACTAAAGCAAGCAATGATTAAGATAACAAACAATATTACCTTGATAACACTTGATATTTGTTGTACAATACTTCCACTTTTAATTCCGGTAGCATGAAGAAGGGTAAAACCAAGTAGAAATACCATCGCAATGACTGTTGTCATGTTTTCCCATTCTGGAATAAGAATCACTAAATACTCGCTAATAACAATACAAAAGAATGCAGGTGCAATGGCGTTGGAAATGTAGTCAAACCAACCTGTTACAAATCCGGCATAATTACCAAAAGCCCGTTTTACATAATTATAGGAACCGCCTGCTTTGGGTAGCATTGTTGCTAATTCGGCATAAGTTCCGGCACCAATCAAGACATAAATACCTCCTAATAACCAACAAGCAATAATGAGCCAATAGTTGTTTAACATTCCCGCAATTGTTCCGGGAGTTCTAAGTATTCCTACACCTATGGTTCCACCAATTAAGATTGCAATTCCGAAACTAACGCCAAGTATTTTTTTTAATTGATTAGGGGATTTGCTAGCCATACTTGTGTTATACTATTGTTTTTTATTAAAATCTTCGTGATTATCAATAAAGGTGATTTTTCTCGTTGGTGTTATATTTACTCTTAAATCAAAAATATCAAAACGGTTGTAGTGTCCTAAAATATCATGCATTTGCTTCGGTTGAATGCATTTTTGTAAATCAATTTCGGCATAAGCAATTCCTTCATCATCAATTAATGGTTGTCCAATTACGGCGCCATTTGGACCAACAAAACCTGAAAATGCGGAATTTTTACGTGTCAGTAATTCATCCACATTAGGAACATCATCACGTAAAGCGTCTTTAATTTCTTGTGAAATAGTAGAACATGAAACGATGGTAAACAGTTTTCCTTCAAATGAATGCGCAGCAGCTCTGATTTTAATAGCTTCGGCCATATCATAATCGGGTGGGGCAACAGGCAGTGAAATATAATTGGCAATATGAATCAATTCTCCTTGTGATAACAATGTAAAACGTGCCAAAGTATTGGTATTTTCACCACAAGCCAAGGTTCCAATTGGTCCAATTTCTGTATCATAAACTTTTAAAGAAGAACCGTCACCTGAAGTCCATGTCAGTTTTTCGGCCCATGTGGGTACCAACTTTCTATGTTTTCCAATAATAGTTCCAGTATTGTCTATGATTAAGTTGGTGTTGTAAATTTCACCGTAGCTTTTGCCTCGCTCGTTAATACCCATAACAATATGAATATCATGTTCTTTTGCCGCTTGATACAAACGTTGCATTTCCGAATCAGTAACGTCAACAGAGTTTTTATATAATTCTTCGTACCATTTGCTTCCTTGAACCGGTGTCATAATCCAGTTCCAATAAGGATAACCAGCTATGAAAACTTCAGGAAATGCGATTAGTTTTGCGCCATTATTACTAGCTTCTTTGATGAAAGAAATCGCTTTGTCAATTGTTTTTTCAACGTTTAGAAAAACAGGTGACGTTTGCACTGTGGCGGCTTTGAATTTTGAAAAATCCATGATATTTATTTGTTATGAATTTTGAACAACGAATTTACTTATTTTTTCCTTCATTTCGGCTGAAAAAGGCTCGGCTTTTATACCATTTCTATCTTCATTGAAAGCAACATTCACTAAAGTTACTTCTCCTTCCAAACAGGTTTTTCCTTCTTCATCTTCAAAACGAAAACCGCAAAGGATAGAAGCGCCACCAAGGTTTTGCACCCAAAGTTTCTTCGTTAAAATTTCTCCTAAACGAGCGGCTTTTTTAAATTGTACTTTTAAATCGACCGTAGGAATTCCGTTGGTTTCGTGAATTTTTGAAAATGGGCGGTCCAAAGCTTCTTCAAACCAGTCTTCTACAAGACAATTCAGCATTTCCAAAAATCTTGGATAGAATACAATTCCAGCGTAATCTACATGCTGAAATCTGATTTTTTCTGTTTTTATAAAGGGTTGGTTCATTATTGTTTTAATTTAAATCGTTGAATTTTACCAGTTTCGGTTTTGGGTAAACTTTCGGTAAAATTAATTACTCTTGGGTATTTATATGGAGCAGCTATTTCTTTGAACCACTGCTGAATAGATTTAGCTAACTCATCTGTTGCTTTATCTTTTTCTTTTAAAACTATGTGAGCGCAAACCAGCATTCCGCGTTCTTCATCGGGTAAACCAACCACAGCACATTCTAGAATTTCATCGTGTGTTAAAAGTACGCTTTCCACTTCAATAGCAGCAATATTATAACCTGAAGAAATAATCATATCGTCACCTCGGGCCACAAACCAGAAATAACCATCTTCGTCCTGACGGAAAATATCGCCTGTAACATTCCAGCCATTTTCTACATATTCTCTTTGTTTTTCTTCACGGTTTAAATATTTACAGCCTGTAATTCCGCGAACAACCAATCTTCCGGCTTCATTTTTTGGAACTTCATTTCCTTCTTTATCAATAATTTTTGCTTCGTAACCGGTAATGGCAACACCTGTTGAACCGGGTTTCATATTTTCTTCATTCGAAGAAATGAAAATATGCAACATTTCTGTGGCACCAATACCGTCAATGATTTTCAGTCCGGTTTCGTTGTACCAATCTTCCCAAACTTTCAAAGGCAATGTTTCTCCAGCGGATACGCATTTGCGTAAGCTCGATATGTCATATTCTTTGGCTTTCGTAGTTATGATTCGCCAAGCTGTAGGTGCCGTGAAACAAACCGATATTTTATATTCTTGAATAGCTTGTAAAAGCAAATCAGGACTCGGTTTTTCGATTAAAAAAGTGGATGCTCCAAAATACATAGGAAACAAAACCAATCCGCCCAAACCGAATGTAAACCCAAGAGGTGGACTTCCAGTGAATATATCTTTTGAAGTAGGCTGTAATGAATATTGGGGGAAAGCTTCACAAATATTCAAAACATCTTGATGATAATGCGCTGTCATTTTTGGCAAACCTGTTGTTCCAGAAGTGAAACCAATTAAGGCGATACTATCTGATTTTGAATGGTAATTTGAAAATGTTTTTGGCTTATTTTGCATCAAAGTTTCCAGTTCGGCATCGCGATAAAAACACGTTCTTTTTAAGAAGGAAGATTTTACCAAATCCATTTCTTCCGCTAAGGAATTGTCGCAAAAAACATGCGATATTTCGGCACAGTCAATAATAGTGGTTAATTCTTTAGAGCGCAGTAGAGGCATGGTAGCTACTACAATTCCGCCTGCTTTTAAAATAGCAAACCAACAAGCGACCATCATTGGATTATTGGCAGAACGTATTAAAACTCGGTTCCCTGATTTTAAGCCCAAATCTTCTACCAGAACATGAGCAATCTGATTGGCTTTTTCGTATAAATCGTTATACGTCCATTTTTCTTCAAATGTTTGAATGCAAATTGCATCACCATTACCGTTTTTAATATGTGCATCCAAAAGTCTATCCACACAATTTAAAATCTCAGGATGTTGGAATTGAGGTAAGTCGGTGAAAATATAATCCGGCTGCAAATCCAGACTGGGTAAGCTATTGTGAGCGAAATTATCTTCGTAATGCTTCATTCGTAATTCGTAATTTCTAATTTGTAATTATTTTATGACTTTCCGGTTTCAACGCTCTCTTCATTCCTTCTGTCATTTTTCTTTCAGCTGCTTTAAGCGGATACAAATGCGTTGTTCCAGCCATGTATTGCTTTGGAATATCTGTTGGCTGAAACCCTTCGTACGCCTGTGCATTTCTCACAAAATTAGGATCCAATAAGAAAGGTCTTCCTAGTGAAACTAAATCGGCACGACCATTTAATAAAATGGTATTGATTTGATCAATATCTTGAATGTAACCAGCCGTAATCGTTGGAATATGAACTGTGTTTCTAACCATGTCAGAAAAAGGTGTCTGCCACATTCTACCTGTTTGAGGTTTTTGATGTGCTACAGTATTTCCAGATGACACACTGATGATGTCAGCTCCTGCCTTTTTGAAAGCTTCAGCAATTTGAATCACATCTTCTTCTGAAATTCCGTTATCAGCCCAATCAGAAGCTGAAATTCGAACTGACATCGGTTTGTTTTGTGGAAAGGATTTTCTTATTTCGGTAAAAACACGAAGAGGGAATTTTAATCTGTTTTCGATGCTTCCGCCAAATTCATCCGTTCTGATGTTCGTTAAAGGTGATAGGAAAGAAGCCAATAAAAATCCGTGATGTGCTTGCAATTCAATCATATCAAATCCAGCTTCATCAGCATTTTTAGTGGCTTGAACAAATTCAGAAGTAACTGCATCCATATCGGCTAAAGTCATTTCCTTAGGAGTAGCTGAATTTGCATTAAAAGAAATAGGTGAAGCCGAAAGTAATTCCCAACTTGATCCAGTAAAAACTTCTTCCCAAGGCTTTTTTACAGCACCTTTTCGACCAGAATGTCCTAATTGAATTCCTATTTTAGTTTGTGTATTTTGATGAATAAAATTCGTTATTCTTTTCCAATTTTGAATTTGCTCTGAATTGTAAATTCCGGCACAACCTTCCGTAATTCTTCCAGTTTCTGAAACGGCTGTCATTTCGGCTACAATCAATCCTACACCGCCAAGAGCTCGTGCGGTATAATGTGAAAAATGCCAATCGTTAACAAATCCGTTTTCTGCGGAATATTGTCCCATGGGTGACATGACGATTCGGTTTTGTAAAGTCATTTCACGCAAAGTGAATGGAGTAAAAGCAGGTGGCGTTTTTAGATTTGCATTATTTTGAAGTGTATTGAACTCATTCAACACCTTTTCAGGAAATGATGCATCACGAATGGCCAAATTCTCATAAGTCACTTTTTTAGCACGTGTCATGACACCAAAAGCAAATTGATTGAAGGGATGCTGATTGTGTCGGTCCATGTTTTCAAACCAATCCAAAGAAACATTAGCTGCATGCTGAATCATTTCAACACGAGTTCTTCTGCTTTTTTCATACTGCTCAAAAGCGGCAGTTTTGTCTTTTGGATGAGCCACAATAGCATCCGATAAGGCAATAGCGCATTCCATAGCCAATTTCGTTCCCGAACCAATAGAGTAGTGGGCCGTAGCTTTAGCATCGCCTAATAAAACGATGTTGTCTTTGTACCATTTCTCGTTGGTTACATGCGGAAACTGGCGCCAGTGTGATTTATTGGTAATTAGTGGATGTCCTTCTAATTCTTCTTTAAATATTTCACTTATTTTTTGAATCGTATCTTCTTCATTGGTGACTTCAAAACCATGTTTTTCCCATGTTTCGTTGCTGCATTCAAAAATCCAGGTGCTCATACCTTCTTGGTATTGATAGGAGTGCGCGACCATAATTCCGTGTGGTGTATTTCTGAAAAAATAAGTAAAAGCGTCTAAAGGTTTCGTGGATCCTAGCCAAACAAATTTATTTTTTTTAAGTTCTACTTTAGTGCCAAAATCTGATTCAAATTGTGTTCTAATTTGGCTTCCAATTCCGTCGCAAGCCACAATAATATCAGCATCTGCAAAGGAAGATAAATCGTCTATATTTTGTTCAAAGTGAAGATTAACACCTTCTTCTGTGCAACGTTGTTGTAATAATTGCAATAATGTTTTTCGGGAGCAACCGCAAAATCCATTTCCGGAAACGCTTACGTTTTGACCGTCTCTGGCAACTACAATATCGTCCCAATAGGCAAATTTACTACGGATTAATTCATAAGATTTTGTATCTCTGGTTAAGAATTCGCCTAAGGTTTCATCAGAAAAAACAACTCCAAACCCGAAACTGTCATCTGCTTTATTGCGTTCGTAAACATCGATTTGGCAATCGGGCATTGCCTTTTTGGTTAATATAGAAAAATAAAGTCCGCCTGGACCACCACCAATAACTGCTATCCTCATAATTATTTGTTCATGAAATCAAATGATCCTTTTCTTAAATTGATTCCATATTCAAGATAGGCTTTTAAACATGCTAAGAAATTGGACCATCCGAAAGAATTTCCAGAAAGCCATTTTAATCCTGCTTCGTCATTGTCTCTGCTTTTTTCAGAAATAGAGACTAAGGTACAATTGTTTTCTCTTTCGGTTAAAGTCATTTCAACCAAGAGTTCTACACCGTCATTTTCCCAATAATAGGATATGTATTTGTCTTTTTCAATTTTGCCAACACGGACAGGGCATTCAAAATCGAATTCAGGAAATTTCCAAATCAAATTTTTACCTTCTTCCATCATTCCAGTACTTTGAGAAATGAAATAGTTGGACATTTTTTCAGGGTTTACAATAGCTTCAAATACCTCGTTAACTGGTTTTGAAATTTGCATTGCCACATTTATTTCTAGTTTTTCCGGTTTCATAATTAACTTCTTTTAATAGAGAAAATTTCTCCAATTTTGGAATAGTTTGAACCTGCTAAACGTGCCACAGGTTTGTACCTTTCCATATTGATTTTATAATTATCCAATAAAACGCTTTCATCAACGTGCATCATGATTATTTTCCCAACCATCATCGTAGCGCCTCCAAATTTGTGATTTTCTAAAGAATAGTGATGAACTAGCTCACATTCGAAGGTGATTGGACTTTCCTTAACACGCATAGGTTTAACTTTTACCGATGGAATAGGAGTAAGTCCGGACAATTCGAATTCACTTTCATTTGCATGAATGGCTTGTGAAGTCATATTCATTTGTTCAACTAATTCTTCAGTAACCATATTGACCACAAATTGTTTTGTTGCCAAAACGTTGTTTAAAGTGTCTTTATTGGTATCATTTCCACGTACAGTAGAAAACATAACATGCGGCGGATCATCACCTATGGCATTAAAAAAAGAAAAAGGAGCAAGGTTGTTAATCCCATCTTCGCTTATGCTTGAAATCCAACCAATGGGTCTTGGAATTACAGCTCCGGTAAGCAATTTGTATATGGCAGATTGTTCTAAATTTTGCGGATCGAATTCCATTAAATTTGTAAGTTGTGTAAATACAAATTAACTAAAAAAAAAGTGGATTTTGAAATATATTCTGACGAACTTATTATAATTTTACAAAAATTCATTTATCAGAAACAACCATGAGTTACTACAAAATTGAAAATCTAGAACATTACTTCAAAATGTATAAAAAATCTGTCCGTGAGCCCCGTAAATTCTGGGATAAGGTTGCCGATGAAAATTTTGTGTGGTACCAAAAATGGGACAGAGTTTTTGATTTTGATATGCAAAAAGCAGAATTCAAATGGTTTGTTGATGCTAAAGTTAACATAACTAAAAACTGCATTGACAGACATTTGGCGAGAAGAGGCGAAAAAACAGCCATTATCTTTGAACCGAACAATCCGGATGAGCCAGCGCTACATATAACTTATAACGATTTGTATGCTAGAGTGGCTAAAATGGCCAATGTGCTTCGTGAACAAGGAATTAAAAAGGGAGATAGAGTTTGTATTTACTTGCCTATGATTCCAGAATTGGCAGTAGCTGTTTTGGCATGTGCAAGAATTGGAGCAATTCATTCTGTGGTTTTTGCAGGGTTTTCTGCATCAGCAGTAGCGGCAAGAATCATTGATTGTGAATGTAAAATGGTCATCACTTCCGATGGAGGATTTAGAGGAAATAAAACCATAGATTTAAAAGGAATTGTCGATGAAGCCTTGGAAAAATGCCCTTCCGTATCAACCGTTTTAGTGGTTAAAAGAACCAATACTGATATCAATATGAAAGAAGGCCGTGACCAATGGTTACAACCTCTTTTAGATGATGCCATTCCTAATAATGTTGCTGAAATAATGGACGCTGAAGATCCGTTGTTTATTCTTTATACTTCAGGATCAACAGGAAAACCAAAAGGGATGTTGCATACCACAGCGGGTTATATGGTGTATACCGCTTATACTTTTAAAAATATTTTCAATTACGAAGAAAACGATATTTTCTGGTGTACAGCCGATATTGGTTGGATTACTGGACATTCCTATATATTATACGGGCCGCTTTTAAACGGTGCTACAACTGTGATTTTTGAAGGAATACCTTCTTACCCGGATTCGAGTCGTTTTTGGGAAGTTATTGAAAAACACAAAGTCACTCAGTTTTATACGGCACCAACCGCTATTCGTGCATTGGCTAAGGAAAGTTTGGATTATGTTCAGAAATTCCCTTTGAGCTCACTAAAAGTCATTGGATCTGTTGGAGAACCTATAAACGAAGAAGCTTGGCACTGGTACAACGATCACGTAGGAGGAAAACGTTGTCCATTAGTAGATACATGGTGGCAAACAGAAACAGGAGGCATTATGATTTCGCCAGTTCCTTTTGTAACACCAACAAAACCAACATATGCCACATTACCATTGCCGGGGGTTCAACCTGTATTAATGGATGAATTACGTAACGAAATTGATGGTAATCAAGTGACTGGAAGTCTGTGTATTAAATTTCCGTGGCCATCCATGGCGAGAACCATTTGGGGAGATCACCAACGATTTATTGATACTTATTTTACGGCGTTTCCAGGGAAATATTTTACCGGCGATGGAGCTTTAAGAGACGAAGTAGGGTATTATCGTATAACTGGAAGAGTAGATGATGTGATTATTGTTTCCGGACATAATTTAGGAACGGCACCAATTGAAGATGCCATCAACGAACATCCAGCAGTAGCAGAAAGTGCCATTGTAGGGTTTCCACATGATGTGAAAGGAAATGCGTTGTACGGATTCATTATTTTGAAAGAAATAGGAGAGAGCCGAGTGAAAGAAAATTTGGAAAAAGAAATCAATCAGTTAATTTCCAATCAAATTGGACCTATTGCAAAATTAGACAAGATTCAGTTTGTTTCAGGTTTGCCTAAAACACGTTCAGGGAAAATCATGCGTCGTATTTTACGCAAAATTGCGGAAGGTGATGTGGATAATTTTGGAGATATTTCAACGCTTTTAAATCCTGAAATTGTAGAGGAGATAAAGAACGAAAAATTATAGTTTCAATTTGCTTCTCATTTTTAAAAACAAAATAGCAATCATATAAGCAAAATTCCCTGAGGTATGTACGTCAGGGTTTTGTATTTTATAATGGGTTAATAATTCAACCATAGCATATTGTTTTGTAGGCTGATCCATAATCCTACCATGCATAACTTCAACATCAAGTAAGTCATTTTTAATTCGGCCACAATGCACTTTTGATAAATATTCGTTGATGATTTCTATATCATAATGAATGCGATGACCAACTAAAGTCGCGTTGCTTATAAAATTGATCAAAGATTCAATCATTTGAACTTCTTCATACGATACCTCTTTGCCTTTAAGAATATCTTCTTTTTTTAAAGTGATTTCAAGACTTTTTTCAATAATTATCTGATTGTTTTCAATAGCGATGGCACCAATCGAAATGATACGGTCTTTTTCATGATTAATCCCTGTTGCTTCAATGTGAAGTGCCACTTTTCTTAACGAAGGAACTTCCATTTGAACGAGATAATTCTTCCAAAACTCTGGATAATCTTTACCTATATTTTTTAGCCAATCTAACATATTATGAAAACTGTGTTAACTGAAATGTGTCTTTTACTATTTCTTCCAAATCTTTCAAAATATGCAAAGATTCTTTTAATTTCTCTTTATCGTTTTTTGATAACTTTTCAAGATGGATAAATTCTCCTGAATTGTCATTCTTTAAACCTTCAAGGGCACGATATCTTGACAATAACAAAAAGGTTTCCGCAGCTTCAAGATAAATTTCCGCATTTCCTTTATCCTTGATAGCTAATTCTTTATATCTTGAAAAAGTATTATTTATTCCTTTTAAATTATTATGAAAAGCTAACAATCTTCCAATATCGACCATTTGATTGATGGCTTTTGATTTGATGTTGAATGTACCATCATCTTCTTCATTGAACTTCTTGAAGAAATTTAAGGGTGCCGGATTTTTTAATGCATCATTTCCTAAATAGTCAAAAAATAATGTTTTGTTTTGAATGTTGAAAATCACTTCGGTAATTTCACTTTCTAAACTTTGGTCACCAAATACAAATTCATAGTCAAAGAAAATTGAGCAGTGCTCATTAGTATATTCACCTGGAGTATTAATCCAATTTTCATACTGTTTTACCCACTCTGTCAATGATTTACACCAAATTTGATGATTTGCAGTATGCCCAAATTTACAGTGTTGATACCCAATTTTTTCTAAGGTTTCATTTGTTTTTTTAGTCAGTTGATTAAAATAATCTTTTACATTTCGAACCTGCTGAATATCGACATCTTTAAAGATAAGATAATTATCACTGTCCGTTAACAACAATTGCTCTTTTCTTCCTTGACTTCCAATGCTAATAAAAGCAAATGGAACAGGAGGGGAGCCTAAGTCTAAAATACTCAATTCGATAGCTCTACGAATAATGGCCAGTGTAATTTCACCCGAAACATTAAAAATATGCTGTAGTGGAATATTTTTGGTAATTGCCTGCTGAATAATATTTGAAAGTGAATTCCGTATCGCTTTTAATTCTGTGCCATTAATAGAGCGTTTAATTTCTTTAATTAAAACACCAGGGGAGTTGGCTTGCGCTTGAACCAAATCGTTTTGAGTAATTACACCCTTTACGTCGCTGTGAGGCGTGCCGTCTAACGTGACACATAGATGGTGTACTTTATGAGAAAGCATGACCAATTGAGCTTCGGCTAAAGAAATATTTTCGGTAACAGTAATAACTGGATGACCCATTATTTTATCTATATGTGACTGAATAGCTTGTTTACCAGTGGCTACTTTTAATCTAAAATCGGCATCAGTCACAATACCAACCAATTTGTCATCTTCTTTAATAAAAACACTGTCCAATAAGTTATCGGCCATTAAAACTGCTACTTCACGAATAGTTTGGTCGTGATTTACAATTAATGGTTTTTTATTATAGGTTAATGTTTGAAAAAAAGAAAAATCGTTCTGAAATTCAGACAATTGCACTGTATCTAGAATCAGTTTATTGCGATCTTTATCTGTAGGATTGTTTGAGTTACTAGCAAAACTTTCCAATAAAAAGTTTAAAACATTGGCGTTTTGAACAACAAAAGGTTTTACTTTTTCGATTGGAACTGCATATAAAATAGCTTCATCATTTGCTTTTGCAGTCATTTGATAATTATTTTTAGCAAAGAAAGGACGAAGACCAAATACGTCGCCAGAATAACATTTATTTAATAAAGTTTCCTCAGCGTCTGAAATTACCGTTAAATGTACCACACCAGAATTAATCACATAAAAACTATCATGTAATGGATCGTTAATTTGAAAAAGCGTTTGATTTTTATCCAAATGAATTACTTTAATGAATTTTGAAATTTCTTTCAAATCATCGAAGCTTAAAAAACTAAAGGGCTTATGGTCTTTTAAAAAATTAGCAACACTTTCTGCAATGGAATTCTTCATAGGGAGATACGTTTACCGAAGCGTAAATTTAATGACAAATTTTGTAAGAAAGAAGAGATATTGAAAATATTCTATTTTACATAATATAAATTATAGTTCAAATGTATATTGTTTGAATCAAAGTACCAAATCAGCAAAATCTATTGATTATTGCTTCTTTTGTCTTTTTACAACTTCTGTATTGTCTGGTTTGTTTTGTAGAAAATAATTAGCCATTAATTTTTCCACCAATTCATCTTTAGTCAAATGATGAAAAACAGTTTTTATTCTGTCTTTTAAATCGATCGAAATTTCATGGTTTGGTTTGGTCTTAAAGATTTGCTTGGCCCACAAATATGCATTGTTTTCTTCAATGCTTTCAGCGTTAGGTTTTTGGAACTTTTTAAATTTAATTCCTAAGGCATTTTCGAAATCTGCAATCTCAGCAACTTCTTCTTGTTGCAAAATAGTCAACGAAAATCCTTCAGCACCAGCTCTGGCAGTTCTTCCGCTACGGTGTACATATGTTTCGTGCACGTCTGGAAGATGATAATTTACTACATATGATATTTCTTTCACATCAATTCCACGTGCTGCAAGATCAGTAGCAACAAGAATATTAATATGTCCGGCACGAAACTGATCCATTATTCTGTCACGTATGGGTTGTGTCAGACTTCCATGAATTGCTCCAGATGAGAAACGATTTATAGCTAAGTTTTTAGCTAATTTATTGACTGCTGCTTTAGTTTTACAGAATATAATACCTCGTTCTCCATCTTTTGAAGTCAGAAAATGCATTAAAACATCTAATTTTTCAATGGGATCAACCACAATATATTCATGATTTATACCTGAATTACCCACAATTTCCATACTAGCGCTCACTTGAGTCACTTTTTTGGACATATAGTTTTGCACCAATTGCTTTACAGTTCCTGGCATTGTTGCTGAAAATAACCACGTTTTTCTATTCTTAGGTAATTGAGATACAATTTCTTCTAATCCTTCTTTTAATGCTGTGGCCATTTCATCAGCTTCATCAAGGATTAAATACTTCGTTTCTTTGATGTTTATGGCTCCCCTTTTGATTAAATCGATTAATCTTCCTGGAGTTGCTACAACAATATGAGTTGTTTGCTGTAAACGTTCGATTTGAGGCTTGATTGGAATTCCGCCACAAGTTGATGCTATTGAAACTTCAGGTAAATATGTAGCGAAACCTTCTAAATTAGTAAAAATCTGGTTGCCTAATTCACGCGTTGGAACCAGAATTATTCCTTGAATTGTATTGCTTGAAGCATCTATTAATTGCAGTAATGGTAAGCCAAAAGCAGCTGTTTTTCCTGTTCCAGTTTTAGCCAATCCTATAAAATCATCTTGACTTGAAAGTAAAACAGGAATTGATTTTTCTTGGATTTCTGTTGGATTGGAAATCTTTAAATCAGTTAATGCTTTTAGTATTGATTCGGTAATTCCTAGATTGGAAAATTGTTTTGACATTTATTAAGACTTTATGCTCTGAGCAGGTTTGATTTCTGGGTTATTCTAGTGAAACTAATCACTATAGCCCAGATAGTAATGGAAATCCTTTTCTTTTTTTCTTTAAAAAAGAAAAGATTAAAATGGATAGCTGGAAATAGCTTCAGAAAAAATTAATCTTCCATAGCAAAGATTTTCTCTCTGAATTTTTTGCCAACTAATAATAAAAGTTTCACTTTATAGTCGTCTACAAGCCATTCGCGGTAATTTTTACTGCAATGACTCAGACATCTGGTGTATATTTTCATTCTAGATTCGATATCGTCAGACAATTCTTTTGATAGATTTTTGGCGTCGATAAGTTCTTCCGTATTGTCTACACACATAGCTGCATGTTGCTCTAACGATTTGTCTAGCACCACTTTAGAACGTAAATTTAATGAGATGGCTAATTTATGCTCGGCTTCAACATCGAATGAAATATCGGGTGTATTTTTAAATTTAGCGCGTAATTCAGCTGGCATTTCGTATTTAAAATGCAACTCAATTTCAGCGTCTTCACGGAGATTTTCTAAATAATATTCCGGAGATTTAAAAATATGTTGCCAATCTACAGGTTCGTTCCATAATCCGAAACGAGCTGCATTATTACCTAAATCGATAATATTAAACTCTTTTTTATGAGGCAATCGTCTAGAACCACGACCAATCATTTGGAAATAAAGTGTCAATGACTTGGTGGCACGGTTTATTATGATTGATTCTACTGTTGGTTCATCGAAACCTGTGGTTAGAATTCCAACTGAAGTTAAAATAGCATCTGGTGTGTGCTTGAACCAGCGTAAAATTTCTTTTCTGTCTTCGGCACTAGTAGTATTATCGAGGTGTTTTATAGGCAATCCGGCTTCTTTAAACGTTTCATAAACATATAAAGAGGTATTTATTCCGTTATTGAATATTAATGTTTTCTTACCTTTTGATTTTTCTTCGTAAGCATGCAAGAGTTTATTTTGCATGTCAAGCTGAGAATACAATTCGTCAGATGATTTTACCGTATAATCGCCATTAATTCCGACTTTTAAACTCGATAAACCTACATCATAACTGTAAGTTATGGCTTTAGCTAAAAACCCATTATCAATCAGTTTATTTATAGGATCTCCAACAATTAATTCCTTGTAATTTTCATACATGGGTAATTTAATGTTCGAACTCAATGGTGTGGCTGTTACCCCTAGTATAAAAGAATTTTTGAAGGAACTTAATAGTTTTCTGAAAGAATTATAATGCGCTTCGTCAATAATAACCAATCCAACATTGTCAATCAGTAATTTGTCATCGTTTAAACGATTTTTCAAAGTTTCTACCATGGCTACAAAACAAGAATATTCGTTTTGATCCGGTAGCTCTTTTACTTTAGAATTTATGATTTTGTTTTTTACATCAAAGCCATTAAGCATTTTTGAAGTTTGCTTGCAAAGCTCTATTCTATGCGTTAAAACAACTACTTTTTTGTTGTGATTTTCTAAATATCGTCTTACAATTTCAGAAAAAATAACGGTCTTCCCTCCTCCTGTTGGTAATTGATACAAAAGGTGGTAATTACCGTTCGTATTATCCATTTTATCAAAAATAGCATTAATGTCACGAGCTTGATAATCGTAAAGGACTTTCTTCTCTTCAATTTCTTGCTCTAGGTGGTTGTATAACATGTTGCTTTTTTTCGATTTTTGCAAAAGTACACCATAAAAAGGGTTATTTGACAAATTAATTCAAAAATCAAGCAATTAATATTGCAATCTCTCTAAAACGGCATTAAAATCGTAGGAATTTAACCATTTTTGACGGATAACTTCTTCATTTATAGCCTCTAATCTGCTTTTAAAATCGTTTAAAATTCCGGTTTGAATTAAATAACTGACGGTTTGTTCGTAAGAATTAAGCATACTTTTATAAAATAATTCCTGTTTGACCACTTTTTCGGAAGAATAGCTTTGGGCAATTTCAATATTATACAACATCACATCGGCAATGATATAGCAATCTACACCCAAAGAAATAAAATGCTTGATGTATTTTTGAGCTACTGAGCGTCGGGCTTTTGCTTTCTTGCCTCTAATGGGAAAATATTCATTCGAAATTTTGATTTTACATTCCTCTAACAACTTGTCTTCTTTTGGATTAAAAACAAAGTCGTAATAAGTTTTAACTGGAAGAAATTTATCGTATAATTCGATTATTTGCTCCTCAAGCTGTTTTTTATTTAACGATGAAATATATTTTTTTAGATCTCTTTTACTCATCACTGAAAATTATATATACAAATGTAAATTACTTTCCGTTTCTATACTTTAATAATCAATGATAATTCTTAATTTTGCCTATATTCAAATTTTAAACCCTCAAAATGCTTAAATTTTTCAAACAATTAGCCTTGATAGAAGGAATATCAGCTTTATTACTTTTCTTTTTTGCCATGCCTATGAAATATATTTTCGATATGCCCATATATGTCAAGTATATTGGAATGGCTCATGGCTTACTTTTTACCGCTTATATCCTATTTGCAACGATTTTAAAGTTTAACCAAAATTGGAATTTGAAAAAATATGCCGAAATATGTGTGGCTTCAATCCCCCCTTTTGGAACGTTTTACATTGAAAAGAAATATTTAAGAGATGCTTAAATTCACTGAGAAAATATTTGGGTGGTGTTATAAATTATTAATGAAGTTTGACTTTAATGAGACATTTGCGTCTTATTTGAGTTTGTTCGTCAATATTATCATTTTAGGGGTAATTGTTTACTTTATGTATCTAATTTTCAGATTCATATTAGTAACTATTATGGCGATTGTTGCTAAACAAACAAAAACTAAATTTGACGATTTACTGGTTTCAAACGAAACGGCTAAATACATCTCTCATTTAATTCCTTTGATTTACATTTATAAATCGGTTCCGGTTATTTTGGGTGGTTTTACCTCATGGGAAACCATTTTTGGACGTTTGGTGGGCGTTTATATTGTTTTATTGACTTTATGGATTATCAGATCCATTTTTAATGCGCTTCGCGATCACTTAAAACACATTCCTGAATATAGTGACAAACCTATAGACAGTTACATTCAAGTCATAATGATTTTGCTTTGGATACTAGGAGCAGTTGTTATTGTTGCTAAAATATTTGATATTGAATCTGATACTTTATTTAAAACTTTAGGAGCTGTATCAGCGGTTATTATTTTAATTTTTAGAGATACCATTTTAGGATTTGTGGCCAGTGTTCAAGTATCGGTAAACGATATGGTGCGTATTGGCGATTGGATCACAATGGATAAATTTGGTGCCGATGGTGATGTCATTGAAATTAATTTAGCTACTGTAAAAGTTCGAAATTTCGATAATACCACCACCACAATTCCAACTTACAGCTTAATTTCTGATAGTTTTAGAAACTGGCGTGGTATGATTAATTCTAATGGGAGAAGAATAAAACGCCATGTATTAATCAAATCAAATAGTATCCGATTTATTCGCGAGGAAGAATTAGAAAACTTTAAACAAATTCAATTGATTAAAACTTATATCGAAAAGAAACAAAACGATATTGCCAAGCACAATCAATTGCATAATGTTGATAAAACGATTTCAATTAACGGAAGAAATTTGACCAATTTTGGGTTATTCAGGAAATATTTAACCAAATATCTTGAAAATTATCCTGGTTTGAATAAAGATATGATATTGCTTTGCAGACACTTGCAACCTACATCTCATGGAACTCCATTAGAAATTTATGCTTTTTCTAATGACAAGCGATTTGAAAATTACGAATACATTATGAGTGATATTTTCGATCACATTTTGGCTTCGGTAGTTTATTTTGATTTGGAAATTTTCGAAATGCCTTCTGGTAAAAATGCAGTATCTGAAGCTTAATCGTTTTTAATCCGATCACTCACAAACTCAACTCGCGTTTTACCATGTGCTTGTGGTTTGCCATTTTCTCCCAAGCTTACCATTGTTATACTATCAATGGTAATGATAGTTTCTCGAGTCATCATGTTCCTAACTTCACATTTTAAAATCAAGGATGAATTTCCAAACTTTACTACATCTAATCCAATTTCGACAATATCCCCTTGTTTTGCAGAGCTGATAAAGTTTATTTCCGACATGTGTTTGGTTACTACTCTAGGATTTTCTAGTTGCACAATAGAATATAAAGCTGCTTCTTCGTCAATCCAAGCCAACAGTTTTCCTCCAAAAAGAGAATGATTGGGATTCAAATCTTCGGGTTTTACCCATTTTCTGGTATGAAATCTCATAATGTGAATTTTTTTAAAGTATCTGAAATTATTTCCTGATGATCAAATGCTAATTGAGGTAAATCATTTATGGAAAACCAATTGGCTTCTTTAGCATCATCTGAAGCTTTTACATTAACCTCGTCATTCACTTTTCCGAAATAAGCGATTGAAACCACATGATTTCTTGGATCTCGAAATGGTTTTCCGTACGCTCCAATTTGTTGTAATGCATTGATTTTAACTTGTGTTTCTTCTTCTAATTCGCGTTTAGCGGCCGTTTCTAAATCTTCATTTTCATTGACAAAACCACCAGGAAGGGCCCAACAATCTTTAAAAGGTTCATTTTTTCGTTTAATTAAAAGAAGCTGCTTTAAATTTGGTTTGACCAAAACGACATCAACAGTAACAAATATTTTTGAAGTATACATTTAGAAAGGTTTTCAACACTAAATTACTAATAACTTTTGAAATTCAAATCATTTTCATTTTTTAAAAATGACTAACTTTAAAGAAAAACAGATGGAAACTCGTGATTCTTTTATTTCAGATTTTAGAGGCGAAACCCTAGGGACTATTTCCGCTCAATCTTCTTCGGAAGAAATTTTTCAAAATCAAACACTCAGACCGATTTTAAAACTTCAAAATGACTTGTTCATTCAAGTCTTTATTAACTACGCTGTAAAACAAAAGAATGCTTTTTTTGTGCTTACACCCGAAAAAAAACTAACTTATATTGAAAATGTCATCCAAAAAGACATCAAGTTTAGAAATTCGCTAAAAGGAATGATTATTGCCTTTTTTACTTTGGATGAGTATGCTGAATACATTAAAAATTCATCAAACTTAAATAAAAGGATGATGAATTTATTAATAGAAAGATTAAAAAGCAATGTTCAATTATTGGAAGAATAAGCCTTAATAAATAGGTTCTCCGTTTAGATTTGTTCCGAGTACATCACTCATGTAGTCGAAAAACGGTCGCATGGCTACAAAAGTATTCAAAACTTCATTTTTGAAATTTTGATCTGTTACTTCTTTGTCTGTAAAACGGCGGTACACTAAATATTGCTTCTTACGAATTAAATCAATGGCCGGATGTTCTTTGTCAAAGTCTTTCGGAGCTGTCTTTAATTCGGTGCCTTGTAAAGTACCAAAATGCTTCACGAAATTTTCTTCTGAAACTATCGAACGTATTTCGCTATCGTCTAATTCAAATTCTTTACGTATTCGTTTCAAATCTTCTGTATTGGGTTCCCAAAATCCGCCGCCAATAAAACTGCCACCCGGTTGAATATGCAAATAATAACCGCCACGCAGATACGGTTTGGATCTGTCATAACTAACGCTGAAATTGTTTTTATACGGCGTTTTATCTTTAGAAAACCGAATATCACGGTAAATGCGGTGTATTTGCATTTTCTCCAAATTGTCTTTAGCTGATAATCCGTTATTGATTTCCTGAAAAAAGGATTTAATCACTTCCTGATGTTTTTCGAATCTTTTTTTATGTTCATTAAACCAGTCTCTGTTATTATTTTGCGCTAATTCAGAAAGAAAATCCAGCTCCGCTTTTGAAATCATTTTTTTATTTTAAAAATACCAAAATTCTGTCGGCTTTACCAAAATTATTTAGCTCTTTCTTCTAAAACACCAACAACATCGTCCAACTTAAATCCTTTTGCTTGTAACAGAATAAGATAGTGAAACAATAAATCGGCGCTCTCGCTCAGAAACAAAACATCATTATTATCTTTTGCCTCAATAACCACTTCAACGGCTTCCTCTCCTACTTTTTGCGCTATTTTATTGATTCCTTTTTCAAACAAAGAGGCTACATAACTTTTATCAGAAGCACTGTTTTCTTTGCGGTTGGCAATGGTTTCTTCCAAAGAAGAGATAAATCCGTAAGTAGGATCATTTTCTTCACCCCAACAGGTATCTGTTCCTTTGTGGCATGTTGGTCCTTTTGGTTCTACCTGAAATATAAAAGTATCATTATCACAATCTATTTTATAACTTTTCATTTTTAAAAAATGACCGCTTTCCTCTCCTTTTGTCCACAATCTGTTTTTAGAGCGACTAAAGAAAGTAATGGTATTTGTTTTTAATGTAGTTTCTAGAGCTTCCTCATTCATATAGCCCATCATGAGCACATTTTTAGTTTTGGCATCCTGAATAATAGCTGGAATTAATCCGTTATTTTTTGTAAAGTCTGGTTTCATATTTTTAAATTTCAATTGCAACAATCAATACAAATTGCAATTAGATTCTTATTGGTAAATTTTGTTCTTTTAGATAGTTTTTTAATTGTGGAATTTCAATTTCCTGAAAGTGAAAAACACTGGCAGCCAAAGCAGCATCGGCTTTTCCACTATTGAAAGCATCGAAAAAATGTTCCTTAGTTCCGGCCCCACCAGAAGCAATAATGGGAATATTGACTGTTTTTGAAAGTTCTTTCAGTGCCTCATTGGCAAAGCCGCTTTTTGTTCCGTCGTTATTCATAGAAGTGAACAAAATTTCACCCGCTCCACGATTTTCAACTTCTTTAGCCCATTCGAATAAATCAAGTTCGGTGGCTACCTTCCCTCCTACTAAATGTACTTTCCATACACCATCAATTTTCTTCGCATCGATAGCCGCCACAATACATTGGGAACCAAATTCCTGGGCTAGTTCGTTAATTAATCCTGGATTTTTTACAGCTGATGAATTGACTGAAACTTTATCGGCTCCATTTTGCAAAAGTGTTCGCACATCAGCTACATTTGAAATTCCGCCACCCACCGTAAACGGTATGTTGATTGCTTTAGCTACTTCTCGAACTAATGGAATTAGTGTTTTGCGACGTTCCTCAGTTGCAGAAATGTCTAGAAAAACCAATTCATCAGCACCTGTTTCAGCGTATTTTTTTGCTAATTCCAAAGGGTCGCCGGCATCTTTCAAATCGATAAAATTGACTCCTTTTACCGTTCTTCCATCTTTAATGTCCAAGCAAGGGATAATTCGTTTGGTTAACATACTCAATTATTGTTTAAAATAAATTGTTCTAATTGTTTTAGGCTAATTCGCCCTTCGTAAATGGCTTTGCCTATTATTGTTCCTTCGCATCCCAATTGAGCTAATTGTGGCAATTCTTCGAAAGTAGAAATTCCTCCAGAAGCAATAAGCTGTATTCCAGGAACAGTAGTCAAAATCTCTTCATATAAAGCGAAACTTGGCCCTTGTAACATCCCGTCTTTAGCGATATCAGTACAAATAACCTGTTGAATTCCTTTAGATTGATATTTCGTAATAAACGGAAGCAAATCTTCTTTACTTTCTTCCATCCAACCCGAAACGGCTATTTTTTTATCATTTACATCGGCACCAAGGATAATTTTTGCGGCTCCATATTTTAGAATCCATTGTTCAAAAACTTCAGGATTTTTTACAGCAATGCTTCCACCGGTGATTTGATTAGCGCCGCATTCAAAAGCAATTCGAAGATCATTGTCGGTTTTTAAGCCACCACCAAAATCAATTTTTAAGTTTGTTTTGGAAGCGATTTCTTCCAAGATTTTATAATTGATAATCTGATTGGATTTGGCACCGTCTAAATCGACTACATGCAAGTATTCAATCCCATGTGACTCAAACTGTTTGGCTACTTCCAACGGATTTTCATTGTATATAATTTTAGTATTGTAATCTCCTTTGGAGAGACGGACGCATTTTCCGTCTATAATATCTATAGCTGGTATAATTCTCATTTTTTTAATTTTAGATGTTAGATTTTAGATTTAAAAAATTATTTAAAATTTTCTCTCCAACAATTCCGCTTTTTTCTGGGTGGAACTGCACTCCGTAAAAATTATCTTTTTGTAATGCCGAAGCATAGTTTGTTTCATAATTGGTCGTAGCGATGGCCAAACTGCACATAGGCACGTAATAACTGTGAACTAAATACATATAGTCATTGTCACTGATTCCATTAAATAAAGCTGATTTTAGATTTGAAATCGTATTCCAGCCCATTTGTGGCACTTTGACCTGATTTGAAAACCGTTTTACATCTACATCAAAAATGCCTAAAGCTTTCGTATTGCCTTCTTCGCTGGATTTGCATAATAATTGCATTCCGAGACAAATTCCTAAAACAGGTTGTTTCAATGTAGGAATGAGCGCATCCAAACCAATTTCTTTGAGTTTTTTCATCGCAGTTCCCGCCTCTCCTACTCCAGGAAAAATAACTTTATCGGCCGATTTGATGATATTCCAATCTTGAGTAACAATTCCGTTATACCCTAATCGTTCTAGTGCAAAAAGTACACTTTGTACATTTCCTGCACCGTAATCAATAATGGCTATCTTCATTACAACATTCCTTTAGTTGAGGGTAAAATCATTTTGTCAGCATCACGTTTTACTGCAACTTTTATCGCTTTGGCAAAGGCTTTGAAAATGGCTTCAATTTTGTGGTGCTCGTTAGTACCTTCGGCTTTGATATTGAGGTTGCATTTGGCTCCATCTGTAAAGGATTTAAAAAAGTGAAAGAACATTTCTGTCGGCATTTGACCAATCATTTCTCGTTTAAAATCGGCTTCCCAAACCAACCAATTTCTACCACCAAAATCAATCGCAACCTGTGCCAGACAATCGTCCATTGGCAAACAGAAACCATAACGTTCGATACCCAACTTACTCCCTAATGCTTTTGTAAAAACTTCTCCTAAGGCAATGGCAGTATCTTCGATAGTGTGGTGCTCATCGACTTCTAAATCGCCTTTGACTGTAATATTCAAATCCATTTGCCCGTGACGTGCAATTTGGTCTAACATATGATCGAAAAAGGCAATTCCTGTAGCGATATTACTTTTTCCTGTTCCATCAAGATTTAAATCAATTGCAATATCCGTTTCATTGGTTTTTCTGTTGATGGAAGCACTTCTTGAATCTAATTTCAAAAATTCATAAATCTTTTTCCAATCATTGGTTTCTAAAGCAATGAATGAAGCTAAGTCTTCTTGCTTTGTGCTAATTTCACCAGTTCCTAAATTAGTGTTGTCATTGATAAAAATAGCCTTAGCTCCAAGGTTTTTGGCTAATTCTACATCGGTTAGACGATCACCAATCACAAATGAATTGGCTAAATCATATTCTGAAGAAAAATACTGGGTTAACAAACCTGTTCTCGGTTTACGTGTTGGTGCATTTTCACTAGCAAAAGTTCTGTCAATGATCACTTCATCAAATGTGACCCCTTCATTTTCATAGGTTTTCATAATAAAGTTATGCACCGGCCAGAAATTTTCTTCAGGGAAATTGGAAGTTCCCAATCCGTCTTGATTGGTAACCATGACCAATTCAAAGTCTAATTCGGCAGCAATTTTACTTAAAAAGGAAAGACATTTTGGATAAAAAATCACCTTTTCAAAGGCATCGATTTGTTCATCCGCAGGTTCCTTTATCATAGTACCGTCTCTATCTATAAATAAAACTTTTTTAGTCATTTTGTATTAATTTTTAATGCGTTCATGAGTTGGTTGTTTTCTTTTTCCGTTCCAATGGTTATTCTGAGGCAATTTTCACATAATGGTTGTGATGATCTATTTCGGACAACAATCCCTTTGCTTAACAATTCGTTGTAACGTTTATTGGCATCATCCACTTTAATCAGTATGAAATTAGCATCTGTAGGATATATTTTTTCAACAAATTTCACTTGAAGTAATTGTTTAAGTAAACCTCTTCTTTCCTTTTTAATACTGGTGATTTCAGAAATTACTTCGTTAGTTTTGTATAATCTTTCCAAAGCTTTTGATTGTGTTAGTACATTAACATTATATGGCGGTTTTATTTTGTTCAACACCGTAATAATTTCACTGGAAGCATACAAAATACCTAGTCTAATTCCTGCCATTCCATACGCTTTAGAAAGTGTTTGCGAAATGATTAAATTAGGGTAATCATTAAGCTTTTCCAGCCAACTTTCTTGATCCGAAAAATCGATATAAGCTTCGTCTAAAAGCACTAATCCGCTGAAATTCTTTAATAAAGTTACAATGCTTTCTTCTGAAAATGAATTGCCGGTTGGATTATTTGGAGAACATAGAAAGATGATTTTCGTATTTCCATCTATTTGAGCTATTATTTTTTGAATATCGGGTTCAAAAACAGAAGTCAAAAGCACTTCTCTGTTTTCAATAGCATTCAAATTTGCCAAAACACTGTACATTCCGTAGGTTGGCGGTAAAGTAATTACATTGTCAAGATTCGGTTCACAAAAGGCTCTGAAGAGTAAATCCAATACTTCATCGCTTCCATTTCCTAATAAAATCTGATCTTCAGCAATCTTTTTTAGTTTTGAAAGTTCCTGTTTAACTGATTTTTGCTGCGGATCCGGATAACGATTTACGCCATTCTCAAACGGATTCTCATTGGCATCCAGAAAAATCATTTGCTGTTCGAAATCTTTAAATTCATCTCTTGCCGAAGAATAAGGCAGTATTTGAGCAATATTTCTTCTGATTAATTGATTAATTTCCATTTTCTAATGATTTTAAACGAATTGTGACTGCATTTTTGTGCGCTTGTAACCCTTCGGCTTCGGCCATAATTTCAATAGTCTTTCCAATGTTTTGAATGCCTTTTGCGGTAATTTTTTGGAATGTCATTGCTTTTAAAAAGCTATCTAAATTCACGCCACTATAATTTTTAGCATAACCATTTGTTGGTAGTGTGTGATTGGTGCCTGAAGCATAATCACCGGCACTTTCGGGTGTATAATTTCCAATAAAGACAGAACCGGCATTAATTATGTTTTTGATAAAGAAATCTTCATTTTTACTGCAAACGATAAAGTGCTCTGGCGCATATTCATTGATAATATCAATGGCTTGTTCCTTACTTTTAACTAGAATTAATTTAGAATTTTCAATGGCTTTTTGAGCAATTTCTTTTCTTGGCAAGTCTTTCAACTGATTTTTAACTTCTTTTTCTACTTGATTTAAAATCGATTTTAATGTGGTGACCAAAATTACTTGACTGTCAGCTCCATGTTCCGCTTGACTCAATAAATCAGAAGCAACAAAAGCTATATCCGCTGAATCGTCTGCAAAAACCAGCAGTTCACTTGGTCCGGCCGGCATATCAATGGCTACTCCAAATTGTGTTGCGAATTGTTTTGCAGTAGTTACAAATTGATTTCCTGGTCCAAAAATTTTGTACACTTTTGGAATCGATTCAGTACCAAAAGTCATTCCTGCAATCGCTTGAATTCCTCCTGCTTTTACTATTTTGGTTACACCACACAAATAGGCTGCATACAAAATGGCTGGGTTAATTTTCCCTTTTTTATCTGGAGGAGTACATAATAAAATTTCCTGACAACCCGCTAATTGAGCAGGCACAGCTAACATTAAAACTGTTGAAAACAAAGGAGCGGAACCACCTGGAATGTACAATCCTATTTTTTGAATTGGTCTTTTTTCCTGCCAACACATAACTCCTTTCATGGTAGCAATATCCATTTTTAAGGTTTTTTGAGCGGAGTGAAATTTTTCAATATTTGATTTTGCTGATTGTATGGCTTCTTTTAATTCATCAGAAACCAAATCAATTGCCTCTTGAATTTCTTCACTTGAAACTATATTGTTTTCTAATGCAATTCCATCGAAAAGAGAAGTGTATTTAGCTACAGCTATATCTCCTTTTTGTTGCACTTCCTTAAAGATTCCTTTGACTAACTCTTCAATATCAGCAAATGATTGGGTAGGTCTTTTCAAAATTTCTGACCAAGTGTCTTGACTTGGGTTTATTATCTTTTTCATAGCTGTGTTTTTATAATACGATTTTTTCGATTGGACATACTAAAATTCCTTCTGCTCCAGCTGATTTTAGCTGATCAATGACTTCCCAGAATTTTTCTTCATCAATAACAGAATGTACGCTGCTCCATCCTTCATCTGCCAAAGGCATTACGGTAGGGCTTTTTAAAACAGGTAGAATCTGACTCACTTCCTGAATTTTATCATTCGGCACATTCATTAAAATATATTTTGATTTTCTAGCTCTTAAAACCGATTGGATTCGGAATAAAAGTTTTTGAAGCGTTTGGTTTGCATCATCTGAAATTAAAGGAGAAACAGCAAGTACAGCTTCGCTTTTAAGAATAACTTCTACTTCTTTCAAATTGTTTTTGAATAACGTACTACCGCTAGAAACAATGTCAACAATAGCATCAGAAAGACCAATGTTAGGGGCTATTTCTACTGAACCGGATATTTGGTGAATTTCGATTTCAACGTTTCTGGCATTAAAATAATCGGTTACGGTTTTGGGATATGACGTTGCTATGCGCAAGCCGTTTAAATCTTGAATGGATTGGTAATTGAATGTTTTAGGAACCGCAACAGATACTTTGCATTTAGAAAAACCTAATTTTTCGACAACTCGAATGTTCTGTCCTTTTTCGACCAAGAGATTGTCGCCAACAATGGCTACATCTACTACTCCATCAATCAGATACTGCGGAATATCTGAATTTCGTAAATAATACACTTCCAACGGGAAATTAGATGCCGTGGCTTTTAATTGGTCGTTTCCATTGTTGATGGAAATTCCTGAATCTTTGAGGATTTGAATACTTTCCTCGTTTAAGCGTCCTGATTTTTGAATTGCAATTTTTAAAATACTCATGTTGAATTTAAAATGTATGAGTATATCAGCGGAAGTTAATAACAACAAAAAACCCGTTTGATATACTCAAACGGGTTAATAGTTATATGATTGATTGTTACAATAGCATCACTACCTCGCTCGAGCGTGGGATAGATGATGATGATGTAACTGATTTAAAAACATAGTTCCTTTTTTCTTGAGGCAAATGTAAAGCGTTTAATTTTAAAAAAGCAAATTTATTTTTAAATTATTTTTGATTTGCTTAAGTTTAAGTCTACAACAAACCATTATATTTTCTTGTAAACCATTCTGTAGCAAGTAAAATAGCTAGAAGAATTAATCCCCAAATCCAATCAATTAGTGGTGATTTTTTAATTACTTCTTTTTGAACTGGCTTGTACGTATCGTTATCTTCTAAAAATTTAATTAAGTTTTCCACTTGAGTAGGAAAATAAGCTTTTCCATTGGTGTTTTGTGCTAATTGGCTTAATCTAGGCCAATCGGCGTTTACAAATTGTTTTTCGGTATCAAAATCTAATACCTGAAAACTTCCTCCTTGCTGTGAATTTGATTTCTTTTCTTTAACTACATAAGTGTAATTTCCGGCTTCTAAATCATCAAAAATTACTTGATAATCATTACTCCCTTTTAAGAAATCATATACTTTCAGCGTATTTGTATTTTTATTACGCAATTGAATCGTTAATTGTGCATTTTCGTCAAACTCATAGTTTTTATTAAAATATTGAGCCGAAATAGTAATGGTTTCTCCCGAATTATAAAAACTTTCATTAGTAACAACCAGATTTCTTTTTTTAGCGTTAGAAGCCAAATATTGAATGGTTTTATCCAAAAAGACATCAAATTTTTCAAATGATTTATCCTTCAAATGGCTTTCCATACGCCATTTCCATATGTTTTCCCCAAACAAATATGCATTTCTATTATTACCTTCTTCGGTGTAACACATCAAAGGGTTTTCTGATTTTACATTTCTAATCCTAGCTTGCAACAATGTGTTGGCATTTCCTTTATAGGTTATTGTTCCAAATAAATTTTCTAACGGCGGAAATTGTTCAAAGCCTAAATTATCAATCGCAAAGGAATTGAAATCGGCATTAAAATCGGCCGAAAAATCTTCTTTCTGAGCTGACATTCTAAACTTAATATCGCTTTGATATTGTGACAGAAGATTATAATCTGTATTGGTTCCAGTGATTACAAATGCATTTATTTTTAAATTTTCATTTTGCGCTAAAACCGATTTAAAAGTAGCATCAGGTTGATACAAAATTAAAACATTATAATTTTGTAATGATTTGACTTCGTTTGATTTAACTAAAGTTACTTTACGTTGCACATTAGATTCTATAGAGCGCTTTATGGCACCTAAATCAGGATGAACAATATTTGAAATCAATGCAATTTCTGTTCGCTGATCAATGACTTCAACTGCAAAATTCTTAACATTATTAAACTTATTTATTTCCTTTTCTGAAGACGAAATAACCGCTTTATAAGTATGAACCCCTACTTTATCTGCATTTAATAAAACCGAGATTTGTTGCGATTTTTTTGAAGCTGAAAAAGAAACATTTTGTTTGAATATAGTATTGTTTCCTTGCTGAATACTGAAAGTTGTGTTAATTGACTTATTCCCGTTATAATACAAAAAGGCTTCAACTGGGAATTTGTTCTTTAAGAAGGCATATTTATTAACATTCAGCTGATTTATTTTTAAATCCAAATGCTCAATTGTATCCCCTAAAACCAGAGGGAATACATTAATATTGGGCTGTAAATTAAAAACATAATCATTCCCCTGCGTTTGATTTCCATCAGATAGTAGAACCAAAGGATGATCCTGATTTCTATACAATTGCTTTACATTATCAAAAACCTTGTAAATATTAGATCGTTTTCCTTTAAAATCAATCGGTTTATCGGAATTAAAATCTTCGTCAAAACTAAACAACTGTACATTGTATTTTTCTTGAAGTTTTTTGTTTTCGGATAACAATTGTGCTATTTCTTGAGCTTTTTTGTCTTGATTTAAAAACGAAATCGATTCTGAATTATCAACTACAATAGGCAATGGTGTTTTTTGTGTTTCGTATGTTTTTCCAGAAATAATAGGATTAATCAGCAATACCAAAACCAGGAAAATCGAAGCAAAACGTAAAAAAGCCAAAAACAACATCAATTTAGAGTTGTTTTTAGCCTTGTATAAATATTGATAAAATGATATTCCAGCAGCTACAATTACCGATAAAATAAGAAGTAAAATAGTGCTTTTTGTCATTTTATTTAAGATTCAAATATTATGTTAACATACCTCCATCAACATTCATTACTTGACCAGTAACGTAAGCACTCATATCAGAAGCTAAGAAAACACAAGCGTTAGCCACATCTTCTGGAGTTCCTCCACGACGCAAAGGAATAGAATCTCTCCAACCTTGAACTACATCTTCGTTTAATTTAGCCGTCATTTCAGTTTCAATAAATCCTGGAGCAATAGCATTACAACGAATGTTACGAGAACCTAATTCTAAAGCTATCGATTTTGTAAAACCAATCATTCCCGCTTTTGAAGCTGCATAGTTAGCTTGTCCGGCATTACCTTTCACTCCTACTACACTACTCATATTTACTATAGAACCTTTACGGTTTTTAAGCATGATTTTTTGCACCGCTTTTGTCATGTTAAACACAGACTTCAAGTTAATTTCGATTACTTTATCAAAATCTTCTTCTGACATACGCATTAAAAGATTATCCTTCGTAATTCCTGCATTATTTATTAAGATGTCAATAGTTCCAAATTCAGCAATCACATCATCTGTTAACTTTTGCGCTTCGTTAAAATCTGCAGCATTAGATTTATATCCTTTTGCTTTAATTCCTAAAGCGTTTAATTCATTTTCTAATACTAAAGCTGATTCTGCTGATGAGCTATATGTAAAAGCTACATTTGCACCTTGTTCAGCAAAAACTTTTGCTATCCCGCTACCAATTCCTCTACTGGCACCAGTTATAATAGCTACTTTTCCTTCTAATAACTTCATATTAATTTGTCTGTTTTATTTTAATAATTTGGTGAAACAAATATAGAAATACTTTATGATTTTAAACAAGTTGATTTTTTTAAAAATTGAATTAAACTTTTTTAAATTTAAAAAGTCTAATTTTCATTTATATCTATGAATAAAATTGACGCAGACTTCAACACTATTTACAACCAATATTCAGTATTAGTATATAATGTTGCTTTGAATTACCTTCAAAATACTGAAGATGCGGAAGAAGTTACGCAAGATGTTTTTGTAAAACTTCATAATTCACTGCATCAATTTAAAGAACAATCTTCATTAAAAACCTGGATTTACAGAATTACGATAAATCGATGCCTTGATTTCATCAAACAGAAAAACAGCAAAAAATACTTCTTTGTTTTTGGCACTAAAAGCAATAATGCCACTGAATTTGAAAACATAGCAAATTTCGAACATCCTGGCGTTTTATTGGAAAATAAAGAATATTCAGAAATTTTATTTAGTGTTATTAATGAATTAGCGGAAAATCAAAAAACAGCATTTATTCTTTCAAAATTAGACGGATTGAGTAATCCGGAGATTTCAGAGATTATGCAACTCAGTATTTCATCTATTGAATCCCTTATATTCAGGGCTAAAACTAATCTAAAAGAAAAATTATCAATAAAATTTAACGAGTACCGCAAGAAATAATAATTAAAATCGTCTAAAAGAGTATGGAACAAGAAAAATGGATAGAAACTATTTTAAACAGTACTAATGGAATAACAAAAGTTGCTCCAAAAGAAATGTTGTTTTCAAAAATTAAAGAAAAAATCAATTCAAAAAATGTTGTTCCTATTAGAATAGCTTGGGCAGCTGCTGCTTCTATCGCTATTTTATTGTCATTGAATTTTATAATTATTTCGGAATCTAAAAACGCATCCTCAAAAACAGAATTGGTTGCATCTTATATTTCTAAAACCAATCAGTTGTATTAATTATGGACAAGATAAAACTACTCACTTTTTCGGTAATTGCTCTGTTGATACTCAACATAGCAACATTACTTTTTTTAATCCTGTCAACTGATGGAGGTTTTCAAGGAAGAAAAAACAGGCCGAGACCGGATAAAATTATTATTGACAAGTTGCATTTTGATGAAAAGCAACAAAAAGAATATCGTGAACTCATTCATTGGCATAGAACAAGAATTAACGCTTTGGATTCTCAAGTTCGACATACAAAACATGAACTGTATTTGCAATTACTAAAATCCGATGTTGATGTAATAATCAAAGACAGTTTAATTAACAATCTGTCTGATCTTCAGAAGCAAATAGAAAATACACATTTTAAACATTTTCAAGACATTAAAAAGTTATGTACGGAGGAACAAATACAGGACTTTGCTAATTTGACTGAAGAATTGACTACGATCTTCAATCATCCTCCGAAACCAAAAGACTAATTATTGATAACTTAAATTTAATTTTATGAAAGCAAGCTTCTATTTATTGTTAACAGCATTCTCTGCGATGTTAATTTCGTGTAATAATAACGATGACAGCGCCTATCTTCCGATTCCTGATTCTGAATCGTATCCTAATGTAGAAGCTACTTTTGGAACAAAAATTGATTTAAATGATTTGGATAATTATGCTAATCAAACAATTCCTGCCTATATTACAAAGGATAATACTGGCAGTAACACTATTACCAATAAAGGAGCGACTTTAGGAAGGGTTTTGTTTTATGATAAAAATTTATCTTCTAACAATACCATTTCATGTTCGAGTTGTCATCAGCAAGCTAATGCTTTTAGTGACGCTCAAAATGCTAGTACTGGAGTAAATGGGACAACAGGAAGACATTCCATGCGATTAATAAATACACGGTTTGCCGTTGAATCTAAGTTTTTTTGGGATGAGAGAGCAGCAACTTTAGAAATTCAAACCACCCAACCTATTCAAAACCATATTGAAATGGGATTCAGCGGAACAAGTGGGGATCAGTCGATAACCGATTTAACAACCAAACTAAGTGGCATAGGATATTATAAAGAATTATTCAAATTTGTTTACGGATCAGAAGAAATTACAGAAAGTAAAATTCAATTTGCTCTTGCTCAATTTATTAGAAGTATTCAATCTTTTGATTCAAAATATGATTTGGGAAGAGCTTTAGTTGCTAACGACAACCAACCTTTTACAAATTTTACTGCTCAGGAAAACAATGGTAAAAACCTATATTTAACTCCTCCTGTATTTGATGCAACGGGTAACAGAACTGGCGGAGGTTTAGGTTGTGCCGGTTGTCATGCACCACCGGAATTTGACATCGCCCCAAACACAGGAAACAACGGAATCATTGGAGTACTAAATGGAACTGGCATTGACATAACAGTAACAAGAGCACCATCGCTGAGAGATTTAGTTAAAAAAGACGGAACTTTAAACGGTTCATTTATGCATACTGCCGGAATAACATCTTTACAAGCTGCTATTGGACATTATGGTTCTATAAACATTGCGCCGGGAAATACAAATCTGGACCCAAGGCTTAGACCTAATGGTTTCGGACAGCAATTGCATTTAACCGCTGCAGAAGTAAATTCGCTAATCGCCTTCTTACAAACTTTGTCTGGCACAAACGTTTATGTTGATTCTAAATGGTCTTCTCCTTTTTAACAAGATCAAAAAATATAATGATTAAACTCTCCTCCATGGAGAGTTTTTTATTTCTCAAAAAAGATAAAACTTTATTTTAAACTCTTACTTACAATATTTATCTTTGCGTTTCTTTAAATTAAACAAATGAAAATTTCATATAACTGGCTAAAACAATTCATTAAAACCGATTGGGATTCTGAAAAAACAGCTTCTATGCTTACTGACTTAGGACTAGAAGTAGAAGGTATAGAAAAATACCAATCAGTAAAAGGTGGACTTGAAGGAATTGTCGTAGGTCATGTACTTACTTGTGTTCAGCATCCTAACGCTGACAAACTTAAAATTACTACTGTAGATTTAGGTGATGGTACTCCTATACAAATTGTTTGTGGTGCTAGTAATGTAGCTGCTGGACAAAAAGTTCCTGTAGCAACCATTGGTACTACATTATATGATTCAGAAGGAAAATCTTTTGAAATTAAAAAAGGTAAAATTCGTGGTGAAGAAAGTCATGGAATGATTTGTGCCGAAGATGAATTAGGTCTTGGAGACAGTCACGATGGTATCATGGTTTTAGATCCTAAATTAAACCCAGGAACTCCTGCCGCTCAAGTTTTTAGCATTGAAAACGATGAAGTTTTCGAAATTGGATTAACACCAAATCGTGCCGATGCTATGAGTCATTGGGGTGTTGCTCGTGATTTACGTGCCGGAATGCTTCAAAATGACGAACACATTGAGTTAATTACCCCATCGGTAACGTCATACAAAATAGAAAAAAGAACATTAAAAATTGACGTTAAAGTTAACGACAGTAAATTAGTGCCAAGATATTGCGGTGTTACCATTTCAGACTTAAAAATAGGAACTTCACCGGCTTGGTTGCAAAACCGTTTAAAAGCCATTGGTATCACTCCAAAAAATAATGTTGTAGATGTAACAAATTATGTTTTGCATGAGTTAGGTCAGCCGCTTCATGCTTTTGATGCTTCAAAAATTCATGGAAAAATAATCGTTCAAAATGCTACTGAAGGAACTAAATTTACGACACTAGACGATGTTGAACGCACATTAAGTGCCGAAGACATTATGATTTGTGATGACAAAGGTCCATTATGTATTGCAGGTGTTTTAGGAGGTAAAAATTCTGGAGTTTCTGATAGTACAACTTCAATTTTCTTAGAAAGTGCTTATTTTAACCCTGTTTCTGTTAGAAAAACAGCCAAAAGACATGCTATAAATACCGATGCTTCTTTTAGATTTGAAAGAGGAATCGATCCAAATATTACTGAATACGCGCTAAAACGTGCAGCTATTTTAATTAGAGAAGTAGCTGGTGGCGAAATGACTTCGGATATTATTGATGTTTACCCTAAAAAAGTAGAAGACCACCAAGTATTATTAAACCTTGAAAAAGTAAATAAATTAATTGGTCAAGTCATTCCTGATGATGTTGTTAAAAAAATATTAGTTTCGCTTGATATCAAAGTCAACAGTATTACTAAAACTGGTTTAGGGTTAATCATCCCTGCTTATAGAGTCGATGTAACCCGTGAGATTGACGTTATAGAAGAAATCTTGAGAGTTTATGGATATAACAATATCAATTTCACTCAAAAATTAAACGCTTCTACTTCACATTCTTCAAGAACTGAAGATTATAAAGTGCAAAACATTGTAGCTAACTTATTAGCTGGAAATGGTTTTAATGAAATGATGGCCAATTCATTAACTTCCCCTTCGTATGTGAGTCTGAGTGAGAGTTTAAATGAAAGCAATAACGTTATCATGCTAAATCCTTTAAGCAATGATTTATCAGCCATGAGACAATCATTATTATTTTCTGGATTAGAAGCTGTTTCTTTCAATATTAACAGAAGAAATAACGATTTAAAATTATTCGAATTCGGAAAAACCTACCATAAATTATTATCTGGTTATCAAGAAAACAACCATTTGACTTTATTTATGACAGGTGACAGGGTTTCTGAAAGTTGGACAGTAGCTCAAAAACCATCCGATTTCTTTTTATTTAAAAGTTATATTTTTGGGGTTTTAGAACGTTTAGGAATATCAAAATCAATAATAACCTCTCCTTTAAAAACTGATGTTTTTGCCGAAGGAATGACATTAGAATTAGGAAGTTCGACAATGGTTGAGTTTGGAACCGTTAAAAAATCAATTTTAAAACATTTTGACATCAAACAAGACGTTTTCTTTGCCGATTTTAATTGGAATTCTATTCTAAAACAAATTTCAAATAATAATATCAAGTTTACTGAAATTTCTAAATATCCTGAAGTTCGTAGAGATTTAGCCTTATTAATAGATAATTCTGTTGAGTTTGCTAAAATTTTCGATTTAGCTAAAAAATCAGAAAAAAATCTACTAAAAGAAGTTAATTTATTTGACGTTTACGAAGGTAAAAACCTGCCTGCCGGAAAAAAATCGTATGCTGTAAGCTTTATTTTACAAGACAATACAAAAACATTAACCGATTCTCAAATTGACAAAGTGATGAGTAAATTAACTCAATCTTTTGAAACCGAATTAGGCGCAAGTTTAAGATAAGTAATACCGTAGAATAGTAAATGGACAATTTTAAAATTGTCCATTTTTTTTGTTGTATTTATGATAATCTTATAACCTTTTAATTAATATATTCTCTATTTTTGTTTAAAAATCACGACAATGCAAATCGAACAAATATATACTGGATGTTTAGCTCAAGGAGCGTATTATATAACTTCAAATGGAGAAGCTTGTATTATTGATCCATTAAGAGAAATACAGCCCTATTTAGCTAGATTAGAAAGAGATGATGTCAAATTAAAGTATATTTTTGAAACTCATTTTCATGCTGATTTTGTTTCTGGACATTTAGATTTAAGTAAAAAAACAAATGCCCCAATTGTATACGGACCAACAGCTACTCCAGAATTTGAAACTATAATCGCTACAGATAATCAAGTTTTTGAAATTGGAGATATCAAAATTAAGGTATTGCACACACCAGGCCATACCATGGAAAGTTCGACTTATCTATTACTAGATGAAAATGGTAAAAACCACGCCATATTTTCAGGAGACACTTTGTTTATTGGCGATGTTGGAAGACCCGATTTGGCACAAAAATCAGAAAGTATAACTCAAGAACAATTAGCTGGTATTTTATTTCATTCATTAAGAGATAAAATCATGACACTAGCTGACGATGTGATTGTATATCCGGCGCATGGAGCAGGAAGTGCTTGTGGTAAAAACATGAGTAAAGAAACCGTTTCAACCATTGGTGAGCAAAAGCAAAAAAATTATGCATTGCGAGCCAACATGACTGAAAATGAATTCATAGCAGAGGTTTTAGATGGTTTAACTCCCCCTCCAGCCTATTTTGGAATGAATGTAGCCATGAATAAAAAAGGCTACACTAGTTTTGAAAATGTTTTAAAAAGTGGGTTAAAAGCCCTTTCAATTGATGAGTTTGAAACCATTGCTAGTGATAAAGACATCCTAATATTAGACACTCGAAATCCTGCCGATTATTATCAAGGTCACATTCCACAATCTATAAACATTGGTATAGGTGGTGATTTTGCTCCATGGGTAGGTACTTTAATTGCCAATGTGAATCAGCCATTATTACTTGTTTGTGAATTAGGAAAAGAAGAGGAAACAGTTACAAGATTAAGTCGAGTTGGTTTTGACAATACATTAGGACACCTAGATGGTGGCTTTGACACTTGGAAAAAAGCCCGTAAAGAAATAGATACTGTTCATCGCATTACTGCCGAACAATTTGAAAAGGAATTAATAATTGGCGAAAGCAAAGTAATCGACATCCGTAAAGAAGGAGAATATAACGCTGAACACATTGACGAAGCTTATAGCCGTCCTTTAGCTGCTATTAACAATTGGATTAGTGAAATTGACCCTAAAGAACATTTCTATATGCACTGTGCTGGTGGTTATCGTAGTATGATTGCAGCATCAATTCTTCAGGCTCGTGGTTACAGAAACTTTACAGAAATTGAAGGAGGCTTTAATGCTATTGCTAAAACTGGGCTTCCTAAATCTGATTTTGTTTGTCAGAGTAAGGTTTTGTAGTTTTTAAACTAAAGAGGTTACTCCTTATTTTCATTATATTTTTTCAAAATAGCTTTAAGCTGTGCTTTACGATCAACTTCAGCCTTTTTGGTTTTGGCTTGGGCTTTGTGTAGCTTGTCATTATGCTTCTTGATATTTTTTTCGTTATTTCTACTCATAATAATTGCGCTTAATTTCTTCTAAAGATTTATTTGTAAAAATTAACTCAGTGATAATTTTTTCTCTTAACTCTTCAATATTGGTATTTTCAAAATGTTGAGCCCAATTGGTTAAAGACAAGATATTTCGGGCCTGCTTAACTCTTTTGGTTGTATCTCCAGCAGTGCGCAAAATAGCTTTTCCATCGTACTCTTTGTTATTTTTATGTTGATACAAAACCGTTTTATTTTCAAAATTAACCTCTAAATAATATAAGGCCTCGTGGTTATTATCATTATAAAATTCATCCCAATTGGCATAACCTAATTTTCTTTTAGAATTAGATTCCATTTCTGAAAGTAACCTCCATTTACTATTAGCTAACCTACCCCAATGATTTGACAAACGATACATACCTTTTTCAGTATAAAAGTATTGACTCCCCGATTCGCTAATGTAATTAGGTTTTAAATCTTGAATTTCAATTAAAGGTATTTCCTTAAAAACACAAAAAGTATTTTTGAAGGAATTTGGACTTGGTATATAGGTTTTCGACATTTCTTAATTTAATAGCAAAATTAACAACAAAATAACAAAATTTGAGCTTTTAATCTCGCTATAAAACAATAAATAATCTATTTTTGCAAGCAAATTAAATAAATAAAAAATGAAAAGAATACTTATTATCGCTCTTTCCACTATTGTATTGTCATGCAATGGAATTATTGGAGATGGGTTTGAAATTTCAGGAGAAATTAAAGGATTAGCAGATGGAACAAAAGTGTTTCTAGAAAAACAAGACATTTCAGCTCCTTCAGGAGTTGTAACAATTGATACTGCTATTGTTAATAAAGGTGAATTTGTTTTTGAAGGTAAAGCCGTAGAGCCAGAAATTCATAGTGTTCGCTTTGAAAATACTCCGGGTGCATTTATTGTAGTTGTTGAAAAAGGAAACATAAAAGCAACTATAAATAAAGATAGTATTCCAAAAGCTAAAGTAACTGGTACTTTTAATAATGAAGAATTAATAAAATATAATGAAGCAATGTTAGTCGTTCAAAAAAGAATGATGGCTTTCGAGAAGAAACACACTCCTACCATACAAGCTGCTCAACAAAAAAATGATACAGCAGTTGTAAATAAATTAAGGAAAGAGTACACTAAATTTAATGACGAATTTGTTTCGGCTAATCATAAATACATTGAAACAAGTCCTAAATCATTTTTATCAGTGGTTTTAATTGAAGGAATGTTCAATCAACCGGAACCTCAAATTGAAAAAATTAAAAAATTCTACAATGCTTTAGATGCTGATGTAAAAAATACAAAGCCTGGAAAAAACATTAAAACGAAATTAGAAAATCTAAAATCGGTTGAAGTAGGTCAAATTGCTCCAGATTTTAGTGCTAAAAACCCTGAAGGTAAAATGGTTTCATTGAAACAATCTTTAGGAAAAGTAACAATTATTGATTTTTGGGCATCTTGGTGTGCACCATGTCGTAAAGAAAGCCCTAACATGGTGGCTTTATATAATGAATTTCACGCTAAAGGTTTAAATATTGTAGGTGTTTCATTAGACAGACAAGGTGAAGAAGCAAAATGGAAAGAAGCTATAGCTATGGATAAACTAGCTTGGACTCAAGTTTCTAATTTAAAATTTTGGGAAGACCCTATTGCTACACAATATAGCATAAAAAGCATCCCAGCTACTTTTATCTTAGATGCTAATGGAAAAATCGTAGCAAAAAACTTAAATGGTGCTGAACTTAAAGCAAAAATTGCTGAATTATTATCAAAATAATTAGCTTCAAACTAATAAATGAAAAGGTCTCCAATTATGGAGACTTTTTTATTTAGTTTACTACCAAATACTTACAAAAAACATCAAAATATTCTTTAGTTTTTATTTGCAAACCCAAAAAACAATTTTATATTTGCAACCGCTTACGGGGAGATACTCAAGCGGCCAACGAGGGCAGACTGTAAATCTGCTGTGTGAACTTCGCAGGTTCGAA
>JASLID010000171.1 GCA_030153045.1 Flavobacterium sp. | reverse complement strand
AGAGGCAGTGGACGAGATTTGGCTTTACCGAAAAGACCCCGGCCAGAACAAATACAAGAAAGTCACGGCGTATACGATTTCAGAATACACAGCGGGCGCGTGGATTTATAAGGCTCCCTGGACGGGTTACGAACAGGTTCAGTACAAGACCGACACGGCGACGACCAAAGACCTTGTGGAGTGGTATGCCCCGGCTGGCAACAACGAGCAGCTTCCCGTAGGTGGCCCGATGTGCGCGGCCAATAATCGCCTTTATGTCGGAACTGTGGCGACGGGTTCTATCGCTGGGAACTCGGTGGTTGTGAGCGATAAGGACTACCCTTATCGGTTCCGGAGGATTCCAGACCTTACGAATGCGGATTCTGGCTTTGAGACCAAACTCCAGGGCGCGGACATTCCACAAGCGATGGTTGCCACCTCCGCGAGCACTATTGGTAGCTCGGGCGTGATTGTGTGGACTCGCAATTCGTGGTACTCGCTGACCGGGCAGACGATCCGGTGTCTTGGATCCGGCGGGACGCGCTCGCCGTGGTCGGTTGCGGAATATGCGGGGACGATTTACTACGTGGATCAGGAGTACGTTCAAAGGCGCGTGGCCGTGAGTAGTATCCAACTCTCGCGGGACTGGGTGCAAGATGCTTTTGAATCGGTTCCGGTTGCGAGCGTTGGAAAGATGGCTAGCTGCGTGACTCGCGATAGGGTTTACACGGTTCTCCCTCAGTCAGCGGGCTCAAAGACGCTTGTGTACTACGCGGTTCGGGATTGCTACGAGTCGCTGGACACCTACAACGCGTCGGCTCCGGTTCCTGCAATGATGTTTTCATGGTCTGGCTCAGGCGCTGCCAAGATTCTCTTTTTCACCACAGGGGGGGCGATGCTTCAGTATGAGGCGGGGGCCAATGACAACACCTTCGCCATTCCGTTCCTGGTTCAATCCGGCTTCTTCAAGACTGGCAACCAAGAAGAGTACAAGGTGATGGAGTGCATTGCACTCGTGACCAATCAGAACGGGCTCACTATTTCATTCACGAGAACGGCGTACACGACGGGCACAACCTCCATCGGAACCAAGGTGCTCAACACGACGACTCTCCCTGGCGCTCGGGCATGGATCAACGATAAGGGGTCGAATAAAGGAATGTCTGACGCGGCGGTTGCGCTCACCTTCTCGGCAACCGTGCAATATCCGTTTGTGCTCTCTCAGTTTGGGGCCGTGATGCAGCCAATTTCAAGAATGGGGGTTCATGGCTAATCAGGAAGGGATCACTCTTGAAGGGCTTGCAAGGGTCGTCAAAGACATGCTCTCCCGCCAGGATGAACAGGCGTCTCTTATCTCTCAGGGGTTCGCGAAGGTAGAGGCAACCACGGGGGCGGGAAACGTGATTATGCTACCGAACCCAGTTTTGCTTGCGAGTGGAACCACGGGGAATGTCCTCACGCCAACCAATCTCAACGTGGTCAATGCGGGGGTTCCTGCGAATGCTCAGGCGGTGCTTTTGGGGGGCAACACGGACACAAATGAGGATCCGATGTGGATTCAGATTTACACCCCGGCTTGGACGGTTGGGTACCCACTCTCACGCGTTAAGGCGGACTCGACTACTTTGGCGTGGGATTCGTCTCAAGGGCTGTTCAAGATGGCAGGCGGTACAATCTCTTACACAGTCTCAGATGACGGCGCTGGGGGTTCTGGGACGACGAACTGGCAGGCCTGGTCAATTTACGCACTCGGATACATAGGATAAAGAAAATGGGATTTGGACTTGGAGATATTTTCGATGGCATCACAAACGTTGTGAAGGCCCCGTTTCAATCTGTCGGGAACATCCTTGGCGGTAAGGGCAACATCGGTGATGCGTTCAACCTGGCGTCTATCTTTATGCCGGGTGGCAATCTTGGCGGGAACTGGTCAAAGATCGGGACGCGCAACCTCGGCGCAAACCTGGGACTTCAAGGCACCCTAGGACGGGCGGGGATCAAACTCCCAGGCTCTGGTAGAAACCAGGCCAACCCGGGCGCAATGCCGTGGCTCGGTGGCCCGGGACATGGCTCGATTGATCCTAGTTCCTGGTCTGGCCTCCCGGACGGCGGGGGTGGGGAGTTTGATTGGATGGGCGCTCTCCCGATCATTGGCGGGCTCGCAGGAATGGGCGGCGGTTCAGGCGGCGGCGGTCAGGCCCCACAGATGGGCGACATGACGGGCAGGCAGGCAGGGCGCATGAACGCTATCGACATGGCTTACAAGAGCCTTGATCCTAAGAACTACGGCGCGAACGTTGGGCACTACTCTAACGTGGCTCGGCGTCGTGCGGCCTCTCAGGGTGACCAGCAAGCGGCCTCTCTGGCCCAGCGCGGTTATGGTTCGGGTGCGCAGGAAGGAGCGCGGATTCTGGCAAGCAACGATGCCAACGAGCGAACCAACGATTACCAAACAGAGCTCGCTTCACCGTTCGGGCAGGCTAAGGCATACCAGGCGATGGCCGATCTCTACAGCCCTCAGAATCTGGGTGCTCAAGACCTTTTCAACGCTCAACTACAGGGCATGCAGAATCAGAACGAAGCAACCAGGCCACAGACGTTCCTGGAGAAACTCTGGGGCGTGGCTTCGGAGTCTTTGCCGACGATCGTCACGGCGGCGGAAGA
>JASLID010000071.1 GCA_030153045.1 Flavobacterium sp. | reverse complement strand
CGACTACCATTTTAGGTATTGGAGTACTTATTTTCGCAAAGCATCCTGCTTTGAAATCTATTGCATTGATTGCAATCATCGGGATATTTTCATCAATGTTGATAACGTATATCATTCAACCCATTGTTTTTAATTTTCTAGTCACCAATCGTGTTAAAAAGGGATTGCCACCGTTTGAAATTAAAAGACTAATTCATTCTATCTTATCTTTTATTTATTATGGGTTAGGTGGTTTTTTACTGGGGATTTTCAGTACTGTTTTGATGAAGATTTTGCCTCTTCCTAAAAAAACTAAACTACAAGGATTTCATTATATTTTATCGAAATTTATGAGTTCGGTTTTGATGACTTATCCATCTAACAAGCGAACGATAATTAATTCACATAATGAAAAATTTGACAAGCCGGCCGTAATTATTGCTAATCACACCTCGTTTTTAGATATTTTAGCCATTGGAAGGTTAAGTCCAAAAATCATATTTCTGGTAAGTGATTGGGTTTACAATTCACCTGTTTTTGGAAAAGGAGTTAGACTGGCTGGATTTTACCCAGTTTCCAGCGGAATCGATAACGGGATAGAACATTTAAGGTCGAAAGTAGAACAAGGGTTTTCATTAATGGTTTTTCCAGAAGGAACTAGATCTGAAGACAACACAATTAAACGTTTTCACAAAGGAGCTTTCTATTTGGCCGAGCAATTTCAGTTGGATATTGTTCCTGTAGTTATTCACGGCTATTCGGAAGTATTACCTAAAGGCGATTTCATCATTAATGGTGGAAAAACATCAGTAGAAATTTTAAAAAGAATTACGCCAGACGATATTCATTTTGGAAGTGATTATGCTGAGAGAACTAAAAAATTAAGCACGTATTTCAAACAGCATTACAAAAAAATGAGAGCTGAAATAGAAGACCCTCATTATTTCAAAAAAATGCTACTAAATAGTTATGCTTATAAAGAAGCAATCATTATTGAACCTATTAAAATTGATTTCGAAAAAAATGCAGTTTTATATCACAAACTCAATAAACATATAGCGCCAAAAGCGAGATTATTACACATTGGAAATGATTACGGTCAGTTAGATGTATTGCTTACGCTTCAGGAATCACAAAGAAAAATTACTTCTTTGATCGCTGATGAAGAAAAAAGAGGCATTGCAAAAACGAATTACATTCTTAAAAAGAGAAGCATCAATTATATTGAAAACTTCGACACTGTTTTACAAAGCAAATATGATGTAATTTTGGTATCTGATGTAAATTCAGAAGTAAAACTTGAAGACCTGACAAAATTAACTGATAGCTTTATTTTGCTAAATACTTCAGATTTGAAAAATGATTTGATTGGTTTAGGATTTTCAATCCATCTAGAAGAAGAAAACTTAATTGTTTTAAACAAAAAAATATAATGAAAGAGCATTATGATGTTGTAATTGTAGGAAGTGGCTTAGGCGGCTTGGTTTCGGCTATTATCCTAGCTAAAGAAGGTTACAGCGTTTGTGTACTAGAAAAAAACAACCAGTTTGGTGGCAATCTTCAAACTTTCGTACGAGATAAAACCATTTTCGATACCGGAATACACTATATAGGAGGTTTAAGCGAAGGTCAAAATTTGTATAAATATTTTAAATATTTAGGCATTATGGATGACTTAAAGCTAAAAAAAATGGATGAGGATGGCTTTGACATCATTTCTTTTGAAGAAGAGAACGAAGAATTTCCTCATGCTCAAGGCTACGACAATTTCATCAACCAGTTAGTAAAACATTTTCCTGAAGAAAGAAAAACTATTGAAGCCTACTGCGAAAAAGTAAGAACCATTTGTGAATCATTTCCTTTATATAATTTACAATGGGAAGGTGAATACAGTAGTGAAATACTAACTCTCAATGCTAAAAAATGCATTGACGAAATAACGACCAATGAGAAATTAAAGGCAGTTTTGGCCGGGACCAATTTTTTATATGCCGGAATTCAAGATAAATCGCCTTTTTATGTCCATGCCCTTTCGGTAAACTCATACATTCAAAGTTCATATCGTTGTATAAATGGTGGAAGTCAAATTACAAAGCAATTAATAAAACAACTCAAAAAATACAGCGGAGAAGTTTATAAATACAAAGAAGTAACTCATTTTGACGTTGTTGATGGAAATGTAAATTCTGTTACAATAAAAGATGGAACACAAGTTAGTGCGGACTATTTTATTTCAAATATTGAATTGAAAACTACTCTAAAAATGGCTGGTAAAGAGAACTTCCGAAAGTCATTTTACAACCGAATCCAGAATCTTGAAGGCATCATTTCAGCTTTTAGTTTGTACATCGTTTTTAAGCCTGAAACCTTCAAATACATGAACCATAATTGTTACCATTTTAAAAATAGTAACGAAGTTTGGACAGCCCATGAATACGATGAGCAATCATGGCCCAAAGCCTACATGGCCTCCATGAATGCCTCAAAGAAAAATGATATTTGGGCCGATGGTATGACTTTTATTACCTACATGAAGTTTGAAGAATTACAGCAATGGGAACATACTTATAATACTACCGCTGAGAAAAACGACCGTGGAGAAACTTACGAAGAATTCAAAAATAGAAAGGCAGAAAAATTTTTACAAGAAATAGAAATTAAATTTCCTGGGATTCGAGACTGTATAAAATCGGTACATACCTCTACTCCACTGTCATATCGTGACTATATTGGCGGTCATAACGGTAATATGTACGGTTATGTAAAAGATTCTAACGATCCTATGAAATCATTTATAGCCCCAAAAACCAAGTTAAACAACTTGTATTTAACGGGTCAAAGTATCAATATGCATGGTGTGTTAGGAGTAACTATTGGAGCTGTGGTGACTTGTTCAGAAATTGTGGGTAAGGAATATTTGGTGAATAAAATCAACCAATTCACAGACGAAAACTAAAAGGAAAATGAAACGAATCTTTCAAACATCCGTTTTTTTAGTTTTGATACAAGTTTTCCTTTCTTGTGGAATTTCAAAATCATTACATCACAAACCCATTGTTGAAGGATACGACAATACCAAACCCATTGTAACCAAAATATCAAATACTTCATACACTTCGGGACATAATTTTTTGCTTAAAAACAAACAAAACCTATGGGAATTGTATGTGGAAGGCGATCCGTTGCAGATTGGCCTAAACACAGGAAGTTTAACGGATTCGATACTAAAAAAACAAGAAAACGTTTTTTTTTCAAAAATTGAAGACATTATTCCATCTAAAACAAAACAAAAATTACTTCGGAATTTTTTAAAATGGTATGGTCGAAAATTATACCTCAATATTCCCGAAGAATATAAGACTGAAATCTACGGCGTTTCAGAATATTCGTCGCCTAATTTTGATAACATAGCTCCACCCTATTTACGCGGTTTGTACCTTCACAGTGCTCACGATATAGGTCACGCTTTACAAGATTTGGCTCTTGTGGGTTGTTCTTCATTTGCTGCTTGGGGAGATCAATCTGAGGATGGAAGCTTAATTATTGGTCGCAATTTAGACTTTTATGCTGGCGATGATTTTGCCAAAGATAAAATAGTCACTTTTGTCAATCCTAAACAAGGACATCCTTTTATGACGATGAGTTGGGCAGGAATGGTTGGCGTATGTTCAGGAATGAATAAAGAAGGTTTAACGGTCACCATTAATGCTTCAAAATCAAAAATTCCGTTGGTGGCAAAAACACCCATCTCACTACTCACCAGAGAAATTTTGCAATATGCCAAAAACATTGAAGAAGCCATTGCCATTGCACAAAAAAGAAAAGTATTTGTATCCGAATCCATTATGATTGGTAGTGCTTTCGATAAAAAAGCAATTTTGATTGAAATGTCTCCCAAAAAAATGAGTGTGTATGATGTTCCAAATAGTAATCAACTGATCTGCACCAATCATTTTCAAAGTGATGCTTTTAAATACGATGATAGAAATACAAACCAAATAACAAACAGTCATTCCAAATATCGGTTTGATAGAATTACCGAATTGTTAGGTCAAAATGATAAACTAAACCCTGAAAAAGCAGTCGCCATTCTTAGAAATAAAGACGGTTTAAATAATCTACCTTTGGGTTACGGAAACGAAAAAGCAATCAATCAATTACTGGCGCATCATGGCATTATTTTTAAACCTGAGCAACGGTTGGTTTGGGTGTCATCAAGCCCTTATCAATTAGGCGAATTTGTTTGTTATGATTTGAATACCATTTTCAATAAATCAAATTCAAATTTTGAAATTAATTCCCTAGCAACTGAAAGTAAAAACATTCCCAAAGATGCTTTTGTAGAAACGGAAGCCTATCGTAATTATGAAAAGTTCCGAATTGAAGATCAAAAGATGGATTCAATTTTAAAAAATAAATTAGAAGTTGAAACCAATTTCATCAAAAATTACCAATCTTTGAATCCCGATAATTGGATTGTTTATCAAAAAGTTGGACAGTATTTTTACAAGAAAAAAGAGTATCTTCAAGCTAAAATTCATTTTGAAAAAGCATTAACAAAGGAAATTACGACTTTGCCTTCCAAAAAAGAAATTGAAAAACAGTTACAAAAAATAAATAAGAAACTACAATGATTCCAAAAATTGAAACCGCTACAACCGAAGAAATCAAAATCTTTCAGGAGCAAAAACTTTTGGAAATCTTGTCGTATGTCAATCAGCATTCGCCCTATTACAAAAATCTTTTTGCCAGCAAAAATATTAATATCAATGCCATTAAAACTATTGAAGATTTACAGCTTTTACCTGTAACTTCAAAAGAAGACTTGCAACGATACAATGATGATTTTATGTGTGTCCCTGTAAATAAAATCATCGATTTCGCCACGACTTCTGGTACATTAGGAGAGCCTGTAACTTTTGGGTTAACCGATCATGATTTAGAACGATTAGCGTACAACGAAGCCATTTCATTTGATTGTGCAGGAATTAAAGAAGGTGATATTGTTCAGTTAATGACCACAATCGACCGAAGATTTATGGCTGGATTGGCCTATTTTTTAGGGTTGCGAAAAATGAAAGTAGGTGTTATTCGTGTTGGCGCAGGAATTCCGGAATTACAATGGGATTCTATTTTAAAATACAAGCCAACTTATTTAATTACAGTTCCTTCCTTTTTATTAAAGATGATCGAATATGCCGAAGCAAATAATATAGATTACAATAATTCGGGGATTAAAGGAGCCGTTTGTATTGGAGAATCGTTAAGAAATCAAGATTTTACATTCAATACATTGGCCAAAAAAATCACTGACAAATGGGATATCAAACTCTTTTCGACCTATGCTTCTACCGAAATGAGTACCGCTTTCACCGAATGTGAACATTTAGTTGGAGGACATCATCATCCGGAACTAATTATTGTGGAAGTTTTAGACCATAACAACCTACCTGTTAAAAATGGTGAATCAGGAGAACTGACCTTTACAACCCTGGGTATTGAAGCCATGCCGCTCATTCGTTTTAAAACGGGTGACATTGTTCAGTTACATCATGAACCCTGTGCTTGCGGGAGAAATACGTTACGTGTTGGTCCTATTATTGGCAGAAAAAAACAAATGATTAAGTACAAAGGAACTACTTTGTATCCACCAGCTATGAATGATGTTTTAAACGATTTTGATGAAATTGAAAGTCATATTATCGAAATTTCAACCAACGATATTGGAACCGATGAAATTGTCATCAAAATTGCTGTTAAACAAGAATCAGAAGAATTTTTACAAAAGATAAAAGACCATTTCAGAGCCAAATTGCGTGTTACTCCTAAAATAGAATTTACTACAAAAGAAGCATTAACGCCGCTCATTTTTAATCCTATGAGTAGAAAACCCATCCATTTTTTCGACAAGAGAAAAACTTCAAATTAGCTAGAAGACAATCTATTAAAAAAATCATTCCCTCGGTAATTAGAGACTATTGATGCAAATTACACTTTGTATTGGTATACTATTTCTCTATTCCTAACAGTTTTCATACATCTTATTTGAGTTTTTTTCCTCATTATTCTATCCTCTTTCTTACTATTCATTGGGTTTAAAGCCATAGTTAATAAAAAAGTAAGAAATTTTTTATATTTATTTTTGTTTGTTAGAGAAAATTCCTACATTAGCGAGGTATTTATATATATTATTTGGTATTATTTATTATTTAACCTTAACAAACACATTTATGAAATTAACTACCTCTTCAAAAGTATTTGAAGGTTATGGTGCCCAGATGCACTAACCTCACTCCTATTTGAAAATGATTTATTTAAAATAATTCACTTTTCACCGATAGCTATTTTATGAAATAATTCATTACCGAATTTTTCCTAATAGACAATCATCACAATTCAATACGTTACAATTATCAAGTTTTGAGCTTTTCAAAACCTTGCCTAGGCACTATTGAATTTATCGTAATCAAAAAATAACTTTTAATTCATTTTTTATGTCATTTAAAACTAAAATTAAAGTTGCTGGAAAAGAGCGTAACGTATTAAACGTCAATTATGCACTATATCAGGAAACTGACGCAACAGGAAGACCTTCTTCAATATCCAGAGGAGGGCAAATAGAAGTAACAGTGGAAGGAACTGGAGAAACAGATTTGTTTGAATGGATGACAAACAGTTTCGAAAGAAAAGACGGAAGCATTGTATTCATTAAAAGAGACAGCGATGCCACCTTAAAAGAATTACAATTTACCGAAGCTTACATCGTAAACTACAAAGAAAATTTTGATTCAGTTGAGGAAAATCCTTTAACTGAAACCTTTGTTCTTTCAGCTCGCTCTATCAAATTAGGCACTGGAGAACACAAAAACGAATGGGTATAAGCCCCTTAAAACTGTTTTTTTTTATTAATTATTTTAAATATTATTATTATGTCATTTAAAGCAAGACTAAGTGTTGGAGGAAAAGAATTCAACGTATTGAGTGTAAATTATGGTTTATTTCAGGAAACTGATGCAACAGGACGTCCTTCTACTGTAACAAGAGGAGGTAAAATTGATGTAACTGTTGAAGGAACAGGTTCAACTGAATTGTTCGAATGGATGACTAACAGTTTCGAACGCAAAGACGGAAGTGTAAAATTCTTTAAAAGAGATAGCGATGCTACTTTAAAAGAATTAAAATTCACAGAAGGTTACTTAGTAAAACATAAAGAAAACTTCGATTCAACTGGAAAAAATCCATTAACAGAAACTTTCACTATTTCTTCTAGAAAAATAGAAATGGGTACAGGAGTTTACGAAAACGAGTGGGTTTAAATTCTAATTGATTATAAACAATCTCATTTGTGAAGTCGAAATTATTATGGGATAAGGCATTTGCTTTATCCCTAGTTTCGACTATTTTTTAAAAGAAGTTACAACTTAATACTACATAATATGTCTTTTTTAGCAAAGTTAGAATTAGATGGGGAAGCCTACAATGTGTTAGAATTTGATTTACACATTACTCAAGAAGTAGATCATAATGGAAAACCACAAACCATTGCACAAGGTGGTAATATTAGACTTGTTGTAGAATCGACCAAGAGTGTCGATTTTATGAAATGGATGATCAGCAGCACCCAAACCAAAAACGGTACCATTACTTTTTTTAGAAGAGATGCTATGTCTAAAATGAAAGAGCTAAAATTCGAAAAAGCATTTTGCATTAATTTTCATGAAAGTTTCAGATCGCATAATGAAGTACCAATGCAAATAGAATTGCTTATTTCGGCAAAAGACATTGATTTTAGTGGAGCTGTATTAGGGAAACCTTGGTCGTTGGATATTTAAAAAATCAAAGTTAAATCCAGAAAAATACTCTTCAAACAGCATGTAAGAGCAAAAATAAATGCCCTCAATAATCTAAAAATAAATAGTATTAATAAAATATAGAACCCTATGAGCACAATCAATGGTATTATGAGTAAAGTTACTGATGTCATGCAAGACAAGGTAAGCATCCAAATAGGAAGCTATCGCGGACAAACTGTATATTATAATCTAATGATCAATCAAAGCCTTTTAGGACATCATACCTTTAGCTTTACTTGGCGCATAGGTGATGTGGTGATGGACTTTAAGAGCCAAGCCGATTTTATTAGACAATATATGGGAGCCAAAGTCATCATTACCTTTAAAGATGATGCCAGAGGTGAAAATATTTATTTTAAAGGAATCATTTCTCAAATGGAAGTTCTGGACAATGATGGCGCTTCAAAAGGATTTCACATTATTGGTGAAAGCCCAACCATATTATTAGACGAAATAAAGCAAAGCGAAACCCATTTTGAACATACTTTGGAAGAAATTGCCAAAAAAGTGGATCAAAATATCGTTAAAGGAATTATAACCGGACTGGATATAAAACCCAATTATAAAAATGCCATTCCATACGTTGTTCAATATGCCGAAACTGATTTTCAGTTTTTACAAAGACTAGCCATTCAATACGGAGAATGGATGTATTATGATGGTGATTACCTTAAGTTTGGAGAATTAAAAAGCTCTAAAGCGAAACTAAATAACGGAATTAACCTGCACCACTTTAAAGTGACCAGCAGATTAAAATCTCAAAAAGTATCTTATAAAGGATACGATTACAATAGTGCTTCGGAAGTGGCTTCTCAAAATTTAGAGCCACAAAACAACACCCAAAGTTACATTGCACAAAATGCACAACAAGCATCGAAAAGCATTTTCAACAGAAACAATGCCAATCATGCTTTTGTAACCAATGCGACTGATGCTTCAGACATTGAGCGCATACAAAATTTGACACAACAAGCTGGCGAAGCTAATGTCCTCACCTATTCTGGTCTCAGTAAGATTCCATTGCAAATAGGCGGAACGGTTTCCATAGTAAAAGATAAAATTGAAGGCACCTTTGTGGTGACTCATCTCCAACATTTCTCCAAAGGGTTTGGGCACTACGAATGTCAATTCGAATCGATACCAAGTGAGGTAAAAGTACCTCCGTATACCAATCCCCATTATTTCCCAAAAGCAGAAACGCAAGGAGCGGTAGTTACTGATAATAATGATCCATCAGGCATGGGCCGTATTAAAGTTAATTTCTTTTGGGGACATGAAAGCGACTGGATGCGATTGGTTACACCACACGCAGGTTCAGGCAAAGGCTTTTATTTTATTCCTGAAATAGGCGAAGAAGTATTTGTGGCTTTTGAAGGCGGTAATCCAGAAAAACCTTTTGTACTGGGAACCCAATATAATGGACGCGAAACCTCGGGGTATAATACTCCAGGAAATGATATAAAAGCAATACATACCAGAAGTGGACATATTATTAAGTTTACTGAAGATGAAAGTATTGTTATTACTGATAAAAGTGGAAATTTAATTCATTTTGATACTGTAGGAAGCAATATTACCATTACAGCTCCGGAAACTATGACGCTCAATTGTAAAAATATGAATATCAATGTTGGAGAAAATATGACTACTCAAGTTGGTATGGATAAGATTGATGGAATAGGAATGAATGCCACTGAAACAGTGGGATTGATTAAAAATTCTTTTGTAAATAAAGATTTCTTAGTGAATGTTAATGGTTCAATGACTGAGATGATTAAAGGGAATAAGGAATCTGAAAGTAAGGAACTTAAAGAAGTATCTAAAAAAGCTGTTTTGAGTAGCGTTGGAGCAACAATACAGATAAACGCATCGAAAAGTCTGAATAAACATAGTGGCGAAAAATCAAAAAGTTCATAACCTATGAGTAAAACAGTAATTGTAGAAGGAGATCTTATAAAAAGATCCCAAGGCAAAATGGAACTCTGGGCGACGGAAGGAAATTATGACTTTACGGCTGCTACAGAAAACATATGGACTTCTGGAGATGGTGTTAATGAAAATGATTATAGTTCACCTGAAGAAAAAGAGGAAGAGGAAAAAGAAGGAGTAAAATTAACTAATGTGTTGGTTAATTTATTTTTTGATGGTACTCAAAATAACAAGACTAACACTGATGCTAAAGCTGGACGATTAGGTAAAGATGGAACAGATGCTTATAATGATGAGTCAAATAAAGAAGATGATAGTTATACGAACGACTATTCTAATGTAGCTCGCGGTTATGATGCTACCGATAAAAGTGATCCTAATCAGATAAACATTTATATTGAAGGTATTGGTACACGGGATTTAGATAGTGATGAGCTGACTGTAGTAGGTTTAGGAGATTCACTTATTGGTAGTAGTGGTATAAAAGATAAAGTAAAAAAAAGTTGCAAGTTGGTAGCTAAGGAAATTCGTAAAAAGTTTAAAGAAGTTGATACGATTACCATTAATGTCTTTGGTTTTAGCCGAGGAGCTGCTGCTGCACGTCATTTTTTACATGTTGCTAATAGCCCAATCAATATTACTGTTTATTCAGACCCAAAGAAAACCAAGTCTTGGTATTATTTACCTGAAGAAAACAATCCAGTTACAATACCCTATTCAGGTAAATCGTCACTTCATCTTAAAAATGGTTATTTAGGAGCTTCTTTATCTAAGGAAAAACTAAAGTTCAAAAAAGTCTTTTTTAATTTTGCCGGACTATATGACACAGTATCTTCCTATGGGGTTTACCATGGAAATGATGTTAATCAACTAGGGCTTAATGCAGTAAAAAATGCCTATATGACTTTTCAAATCTCAGCCGATGATGAATATAGGGAGAATTTTGATTTGACAAATATTAAAAGTTCGGGTATTCATGGGCTTGAGCTTACTTTTCCAGGAGTACATTCGGATATTGGAGGATCATATTCAGACAGATCTGAAGAAGTAACTGCTGTTTTTAAAGAAACTATTATAGCAATTGACGAGCCGATAAGAACAAAAAAATTTAAGCAGATTCTGATTGATGAAGGTTGGTATAATGATAAGGAGCTTACGATTAAAAGAAAAATTACAGGGGGAAAGGCAGATTACATAACATACCATCTCGTTGGAACAAGAACACTTCGTAATACTTATGATAGGATACCATTACTTCAAATGATAAATTTTTCAAAAGATGAGAATTATTCAGAAATGAAATATGATGGGAAATTGTTGATTGATATCAATAAAGTAGTTAATTCGGATTCATTATTAAAAAGAATAAACAGTCAATTGGATTCCTATAAAAACAAAGTAGTTGCTTTGAGAAATGATTATGTTCATAAATACAACGCAGAAAAAAATTCAGGAAATAAAAAATCCATTGAAACGGACTTTTTACATGCAAAGAATAACATAAGCTACTTAGATTATGTTATTGAGGAAGATTTAAAGCATTTACGTCATGAATATCTGCACACTTCTGCAAAAGTAGATAAATTTGGGCTTGGACCTAGAATTACTCAAGCAGTTGAATCGAAAAAAAGAAAAAGAGAAATACACAATGGATAAAAAAGTCTCATTCAGTCTCGTTTTATTATTATTATTTTTAAATACCCATTGTCAAATGAAAACCATTCCCGAATGGACTCCCGAAATATGTCATCCTTCTGTGAAAGATAATGACTTTAGAATTGAGCTTGTTAAAGACGAGATTTTTACTCTTGAAGGCAACTCCGCCAGCCTACCTTTTGGAGGTTCCGGAGGAACATGGGGTGATTCCCGTTCTGTTTGGACAAGTCAACACGGCACACCAATTGGAGCTGATATCACTTATTTTGCTCCTTATGAAGATACTTTTTATCGTTTAAAAGTGGATTTCCCTGTCGATTTTATGAAAGAAGCTACTCAAACAAAAAAGTTCGGGAGAGTTAAAGATGAAGCTTTAGGAATGCCGGAAGACAAAGAGAATAGCGATAACATAGATGGCTTCTCATCTCTAATCTTCGGTTTTGCACCACAAGGTATGGTGGTGGTTTGGCTTGATTTTTCTGGAATTACTACTGAATTAGGTCGTTATCAAGCAACTCCAATTACAGATATTAAACAAAGAGATGAATACGGTCAATATATTTTTGGTAAGATTAAAGGACATACTAATTGGAGGGATGGTATGAAATCATATGTAGCTGATAGTAAAGTCACTATAAAAACCTGCGTTTTATGGGATAGCTACCGACAAAGATTCAACTGGAGACCTATTATAGAATCTGAAAATAAAGAGTTAAAATCCTTGATGTATGATTTTTATGAAAATTTCAATGGAGAACGCGAAATAATGTTAAAGCCAGAGCTGGATGATAATCCATACAAAAAACGCTCTGTTCCCAAAGTACTTAATTTTAATTGGGAAACGGGTGTAAATGAAAAGTATGAAGGAGAGATTAAGTTCAATGAAGCAAAGGCTTACGAGTTATTCAGAAAAATTGGTCCGAACACGAAAATTGACATGAAGATTAAGGTAAATAAAGACAACTCCAGTTTTTCGGTTTACCTCAATGATCAATTATTAGAAGTCGACAGTCTTAAGGTATATAATAGTGATTTGGAGTTTAAAGATTCGTATAAATAAATAGCTCCACTTTTCAAAAAAATAAATCAATTTAAAGTTTAAAATATAAATGTCAGAAACGCTTATCAAAAAAAAATCTTTCAGTACAACTTCATTTCAAGCTGATGCAACAACGTATATGAAAATTGGAAATATTGAATATCAAGCGGCTACAACTTATGATATTTCCTTTGATAAAAGCAAAAACAATCTAACTGATTTTATCATCAATAGGACAAACTTTAAGCTGAATGGTGAAGAGGTAGAAGCAAAATTTGTATTTATCTCAAATGAGTATTTCAAAACTATTTTTCCTATAGCATTTAAGGTTGAGGACTCTCAACTTAAAGTGACCAATTATAATGAAATAATTAACCGAATACTAGATGCTGATTTTGGATTAAAAGCAAAGCATGAAGGTGAAGGGTTTGATTATATCAGAGAGCAATTTTTAGAAAAAGTAATGTCTCAAGCACAATTTCAAAATTTTATATCACAGTTGCCTATTGTAAAAATTCTAGAACTTTCATTGCAAAGCGACAAGAATAAATATGAAATGAAATGGATGATCAATCCGATAGGATTTACCCATTGGAATGGAGCGATCGCTTACAAAAAAGAAACAAATAGCGTATCATTTATCCCTTCAATGGTTCAAGAAGAAGTTTTTTTGGATGCTATAAAACGTTATGCAAATGAAAATTCTTTAATGCTGGATATCGATAAAGAAGAAAGCATTTCAAATTTTAAGTTTAGTAATACATTAGAATACCTGGAAAACAGCGATACTTTGAAAACATCTGTAACAGAAGTTCATATCAGCATAGGTAACCAGTTCGAATACAAAGAAACCTTTATTTTAAATTAAAAAGTCCCATTAATAATTAGTTGTCATGGCAAATCCTATTCCCTATCCTATACAAAAAGGTGATACACTTGCGAGCATCGCAAAAAATTTAGGTATAAAAAATTGGCAGGATTTAAAAACCTATCATAATAATAATTGTGAGCTTACAAAACAAATTAGTGGTACTAACTTAAAAGAGGGAAATATCTTATTGACTCCTCCAGCAGATAAGATTAAGGAGATGAATGGAGAATCTGTAACTAAGGAAGAGCCTCAAAAAGAGGAAACTCCACAACAGGAAGAAAAACAAGAAGAGAAACCTGAAGAAAAGAAAGAAGAAAAGAAAGAAGAAAAGAAACAGGAGGAAGCTAAAGCCAGTGATCACGATAAAAAATATTATGTGGTTCATGGAGCTACTTGTGTTTGTGATAAAGCGGAAGACCCTTCAAAAGAAGCGGAGCTTCAGGTAACAACTCATAAAAAAGCTGTTTATAACGACAATGAAGGGAAATTTGCTGCAACAGAAGAAGACAAACAGTTTAAACCACCGGCAGCTACTTTTGGCAAATGTACCTTAAAGCCATCATCCAGCGGAAATCAGCCTTGTGCTTTATCACCGGCTCCCAAATGGGACAAGCCTTATGACAAAGCCAAAGTTTTAGGAAAATCCGTTTTAACTGAAATATCAGAGTTGACATGCATGGTTGGAGGTAAAATTACCATAAAAACACACGGTCAAACAGATTCAGTTTCTACCGCTCATGCAGAAAATACGAACCCTGTAGCATTGGCTATGGTAAACCCTGGTGTTGCCATGCCCATTAAAAAAGAAGATTATCCATCGGTAAAAAGCATCACATTAGAAAAAATTGAAGCTAAGAATGGTTTTGTGCCTATCTCCTCAGAAAAAGAGAAAGCCATTGAGCAGATCAAAATTCGCCCTAATGAGCTTTGCAGTTTTACGGCTAAAATTACCAAAGGAAACAAGGACTTGACTTCATGGGTAATCTATGATGGATTCGAAGGCAATAAAGACAAAAAAACTTTAGTCAAAGAACAAATTGGAACCGATTTCCAAAATTCATTTCCGGCATTAGGAAAATACAGAGTTGAAGGATATGGCAAACCTAAAACAAAGGAATTTGAAAACGGAAAATACGATAAAAACGATCCAAGCTGTTCGATAGATATAGAAGTAACGACCAATAAATTAAAAGGGAGCGATTTAAAACCAGTCAGTGGGGATTTATTTACACGCGTCAGTGGAAAGGTAAACAAGCTGAGAAAAGGATTTCCTGCCGTTTTTGAAGCTGATTTTTTAATGGAACCTACTGATGAAGAAATTGAAAACCTTAAAATGTACGTTACTGATGGTTCCGGAAATGTACTGACTGAAAGTGAAAAGGTTAAAAATAAAATCACTTTTACACCGCAAAATACCGGCGCAAAATACACTGTAACTGCTGAATTTATCGATTCGGAAGGTGTGGTTAACAAACAGACTTTTACAGGAGAAACCGAAAACAATGCAGTATCAGCCATTAATCATGGCGCAGAGGTGGTAAGACCGGGAACTGCAGTAACTTTTAGTGTTTCTAAAACCAAATATAATTTTTTGGTCAATGCCGATGATGATTTAACCACAGAAGAAATTCAGGAAATCAAATGGAATCTTAACGGAGCACCCTTAGGAGTGGGAAGAAGCGTTACCATTCCGGGAACGTCTTTGACCCAACATGGGAAATATACGGTTGAAGCCTATGCCAAAATGGCCAATGCCTGGGGAGCTTCAGCAAAAAATGAAGAAGATGACTGGACTTTTGAAGTAAAGGAGAATGATGTGGTGAGCTTTTCTTTTACAGGAACACTCAAAGTAGGCAAAAAGATACAACTAAACGCTGATAAACTGATTTTCCCTGACCTACTACCAAACGAAAAAGTAAATTGGAAAGTGTCCAGTGGTGCAACAGTAAATAACAGTAAAGCCATAGACCTTACACTCAACTCCGCAGGGAGACTCAGTGTGACTGCCTGTATCAATAATCTTAAAGGAGTAACGCTGACTTTAGATATCAAGCAGGCACAAATAAACAATATTGAATTTGCCAACGGTGATGGTTTACGTGTAAAAAAAGCCAGTTGGGGACAAAAACTAAAAATAGCAATAGATCAGAAAGATTTACAAGATGAAAATTTCGAATTGATCTTCTGGAACAAAGATGCTCAAGATGTAGGCAATATTGTAAAACGAATCCCTATTAAAAATTTTAACAGTAACCCAATAGATATCACATTAGACAATGATATCAAAGCCAAAACAGGAAATGTTGCCAGTCTTATTGTCAGCATTCAATCCTCGGATATCAAAGCCATTGGAGAGCAGATAGCTTTTCCTACAGGGTATAAATTAGAAGTAACCGACAGAAGAGAAATTTACGATGGTATTATTGGCACCGAAGACGGCAGAGAAAAACATACTTTGGTTGATTACGATGAAATCAGTTGGTTTTATGCCAAATCAACAGGAATCAGTCCAACAGAAGATTTATATTTAGAAGTAAGAGAAGCCATATTGGGAACTGACCCATTACGATTATACCAAACGAAAGTCAAAGCAGACGAATCTGGAGTGATCAAGCAAAAGATTGAATGGAACAATATACCAAAAAAAGTAAACCAACTGAAGGTCTATTGCATCATCAAAGAAAAGGATGCTACAGGAAAAGTTTTATACGATGCTGATGGAAATATCGGAATGGCCACTGCAATGCTTGTTAAAAACAGTAAACTCGCTAAAGATGCGAGTTATAAAAGCGCTGCGATTGTGGGTAGTTCATCAGTTAGCTCTGGTCAATCAGCATCAAATTGTGAATGTAAAAAAGTTGATCTTATATGGGGGAATAAGGTAAATTGTGATTTTAGAAAAAAAGTTGTAACTATAGCTAAAAATTTAGGATTACCTGAAAAAGATAATGAAGGTGCCAATTGGTTGATGGCTGTGATGGCTCTCGAAACAGGAAGAACTTTTAGTCCTACTTGCGGAACATTTAAAAAGCACAAAGACGATACAAAAAACGGCTATGTTGGGTTAATTCAAATAGGTAAAGACGCAGCTATAGACTTAGGAGTCAAAAGATCTGACTTAATCAAATTAACAGCAACTGAACAGTTAGATTACGTTGAGAAATTTTTCAAACAAAGCAATTTTTCAGGAAAGTTAAAAACAAAAACAGACTTATATTTAGCAGTAAATTATCCAAATGCATGCGGTCATGGTACTGAAAAAGACTATGTAGTTTATAACAGTACGAAAGACGCATATGATGATAATCCAATGTTTAAACGAGAGCAAAACGAGTTTTATTTTGATGAAAAAGGAGTTAAAAAATATTATAAAGACAAAGAAGGATCATCTTATGTTTGGGAATTTGAAGAAGCCATAAATGACTTTTATGAAGAAGGAAAGAGTCATAAAGCATTTGTTTATAGTTGTCTTAACACCGGTAAGTCATCTATTGATGCCAAAGATATTGTTACTTATAACATTTATGATGCCGGGTTTATAGAGAAGAATATACCTAAGAATATTAAAGAAGAGTTTAAAAATAAATATCAATATTTATATATTGATTCTAAATCTAAAATTCATGATTTAGGAACTTTTAATTTTTCATCAACAAATGAGATGAACCCTGGAAACGTTGAAGGTGATGAAAAAGTTGAACTTTTAGATGTCAGACAGTTTACCGGATACTCCCAAGATGGAGTAAAATTAAAATTTAAAACATTAAACTCCGATAGTCAGAGATGGTTTATAAATCCTGATTGTTTTGCTGGATTACTAGGAGCTATGGCAAAAAACAATGTTGATTATTTAGGATTTAATGGATTTAGTGATAATTTGGCCCGCTCCGTAGGTGGTAGTAGTTCACACAGAAATGGAGAAAAAGGAGATTTAAGATATTTATCAAC
>JASLID010000061.1 GCA_030153045.1 Flavobacterium sp. | reverse complement strand
TGTCGATGTTTGTGAAATATGTTCTAATGAAAAAAGAAATCACCAAATAGTTTGTGTCGTAGAAGATGTTCGCGATGTTATGGCTATTGAAAACACAGGGCAATTTAGAGGGATTTATCACGTTCTTGGAGGGAAGATTTCGCCTATCGATGGTGTTGGTCCAAGCCAGTTGAATATTTCGTCTTTAGTAGAAAAAGTAAAATTAGGTAATGTAAAGGAAATTATTTTTGCTTTAAGTTCCACAATGGAAGGCGATACAACCAATTTTTACATCTACAAACAAATTAAAGAAACAGGTGTTATCACATCCTCAATTGCCAGAGGGATTTCGGTGGGAGATGAGTTAGAATATGCCGATGAAGTAACCTTGGGCAGAAGTATTGTAAACAGAATTCCATTCGAAAATTCCTTAAAAAACAATTAATTGAATTAAATAGATATATGGTTTTATTTTTACAAATGAAAAACTATATTTGTTTTCCAAAATAGTCGCTGAATATGAATAAAATATATAGTTTTCTTTGCTTGATCTTTGTTTTTTTGATTACTTCCTGTATTCCAAATAAGGATTTGGTTTATTTGCAACAAAAAGACTCGGAAAGTCAATCTGCTATTGAAAAAGTAGCTTTAAAACCTTACCGAATTCAAATTAATGATATTTTAAGTGTTAGGATAAAAGCATTAGATCCAAAAATAGTTGAAATGTTTAATCCATCAACCTCAGGTACTCAATCAAATTCAGCAGATGCACTTTATTTTGATGGTTTTACTGTAGATGATCATGGAAATATAAGAGTTCCGGTTTTGGGCGAAGTTCCGGTTATTGGCTTGACTCAAGATGAAGTCCGAGCCAATATCGAAAAGAGATTGCTTGACGAATATTTCAATAAAGAAGCCGATATTTTTGTTTCCGTAAAATTAGCTGGTTTACGTTACACTTTGAATGGTGAAATCGCCAACCCAGGAACTAAAACACTTTTTCAGGAAAAAGTAACTGTTTTAGAAGCTATAGCAAATGGTGGAGATATAACCATTACAGGAAACAGAAAAGAAGTAGTCTTAGTTAGACAATACCCACACGGTACTGAAATCCATACTTTAGATTTAACGAAAGTTGAAGCTATTAAATCGCCGTATTATTATATTCAGCCAAATGATTATATTTATATAAAACCATTAAAACAAAAATCTTGGGGTACAGGGACGAATGGTTTGCAATCCTTTACTACAATTCTGGCTGCAGTCTCATTGTTAATGACCACATTTTTATTATTAAAAAAATAATTTTTAAGAATGCTTGATACTAAAGATTTCTCATTTTTTGAGGCGCAAAATAATTTTGATTTCAAAGCCTTTTTTACAAAAATATTAGGGCATTGGAATTGGTTTCTTATTAGTTTGATTATCGCTTTTACCATTGCATATCAAATTAATGTTAGAAAGCAGAAAATTTATGGTGTTTCAACAACTGTAGCTTATAAAGAAGAAAATAACCCTTTTTTTACAGCGAATACAAGTTTGGTTTTTAACTGGGGTGGAACTTCAGATCAGGTGCAGACCTTGATGACTACAATCAAATCTAGATCTCATAATGAAGTTGTAGTTAAAGAACTTAATTATTTTATCGAATACCTTATTCAAGGGAAATATAACATCGAAGATGCCTATGGTGCTGTTCCTTTTTATGTTAATATCAATAAAAATTTGCCGCAACTTAAAGGCCAATTGATTAATATAAAGTTTATCAATCAGAACGAATATGAGATTTCAATTAATTTTGAAGAATCAAATGCGGCTTTGACTAATTATACTACCGATACAGATACTAATACTAATGTACAGATAGGTACTTTTAAAAAACGTTATAAAATAGGAGAACAGGTTTCTTTACCATTTTTGCATTGGAAATTGGAGCTAACAAATAATCCAGGTTTTTATGTTGGAAATAGCTATATGGTTCGATTTGCTGACTTTAATAATATTGTTGAAGCTTACAAAAACATAGACATTCAAAGCGATGCCAAGGCTGGTTCAATTCTAGAATTGAATTTGCAAGGAACCAACAAAGCGCGTATGGTTGATTACTTAAATGGAACTGTAAAGATGCTTATGAATAGACAGTTGCAGTTAAAAAATCAATTTGCCACAAATACAATTGCTTTTATCGATAGCACACTTGTTGCTATGGAAGGACAACTAAAAAATACCGAAGACGAACTTAAAGACTTTAGTAGAGACAAAAATATTTATGAAGTTGAACTTGGAGGAGAAAAATATACAGACCAGTTAACAGGTCTAGACGTTGAAAAAGACGCAATTAACAGAAAATTAGCGTACTTAAATACTCTTAGAGCTTATTTAAACAACAGTGTCGATTTTTCAAAATTGCCAGCCCCATCAGTTGCTGGTATAGATGATCCTAATATTGTAGCCAACGTTTCTAAACTTACGTCTTTGTCTGCAGAACGTTCAGAAATGGCATATACCATTAAAAACGATAAAAAGTTTAAGGATTTTGATATTCAAATGAATGCGTTAAAAAGCGTATTGTTGGAGAATATTAATGCTGCAAAAACATCTATCCAGTATGATCTTGGAATGATTAACAAGAAAATTGGAATGGCCGAAAGTAATATTAGAAGATTACCTGAACAACAACAAGAATTGGTTAAAATCAATAGAAAATACGATTTAAATAAAAATGTTTACAATTCATTTCTAGAAAAAAGAAGTGAAGCCGATATTGTTCGTGCAGCCAATTTATCAGACATTCAGTTTATCGATCCAGCTAAAGATACCGGAGGAGGTTTGCTAGGGCCTAAAACCAATGTGAATTATATTTTAGCTCTGTTTTTAGGATTACTTATTCCATTAGCAATGGTGTTTGGAGTGACTATCGTTGATAATACGATTAAAAATACGGATGATATTTCAAAAATGACTAAAATTCCAATTTTAGGAGTAGTTGGGAAGAAAAACACAAAAAGTAATTTAGCTGTTTTTGAGAAGCCTAAATCAGCTTTAGCTGAAAGTTTTAGAGCTGTTAGATCTTCATTGCAATTTTTGTATAAAAAGCAGCAGGCGGGTTCAAAAACATTAATGCTAACGTCTTCAATTAGTGGTGAAGGAAAAACATTTTGTTCCATTAACATCGCTACCGTATTTGCTTTAAGCGAAAAGAAAACAGTCATTGTTGGACTCGATTTAAGAAAGCCAAAAATTTATCAGGATTTTAATATTGAAAACACTGTTGGAGTAGTCAATTACTTAATTGGTCAAAAAACATTGGAAGAAATTACGCAACCAACACCAATCCCATTTTTAGATTTTATTTCTGCAGGACCAGTTCCGCCTAATCCATCCGAATTAATTATGGGTGAAACCATGAGAGAACTGCTTGAGGAATTAAAGAAAAAATATGATTATATCATTCTTGATACACCTCCAGTTGGTCTGGTTTCGGATGCATTAGAGTTAACTCCTTATTGTGATGCTACAATATATGTTGTACGTCAAAATGTGACCAAAAAGGAAATGCTAACATTGGTAAACAACAAGCACAAACGAGGTGAGTTAAGCAATATAAGCATCGTTTTTAATGGGTTTGAAAACAAAGCAAAATATGGCTACGGTTATGGCTACGGTTATGGCTACGGTTACGGAAGTTACGCAAATGGATACCATGAACCAGACAAACCATCAAATCCATTAAGGGTGTTTATGGACAAATTTAAAAAGAAGTCATAATGCAAAAGCCTTCAGGGAAAATATTAATAACTGGTGGAGCAGGATTTATTGGGTCTAATCTGTGTGAGTATTTTTTAAATAAAGGATACGAAATTGTCTGTGTTGATAATTTTGCAACAGGATACCGTCATAATATTCAACATTTACTGAGTAATGAAAAATTTACTTTAATGGAAGGTGATATCCGAAATTATGATGATTGTAAAAAAGCAGTAACTGGGGTAGATTACGTTTTGCATCAAGCGGCTTTAGGTTCAGTACCAAGGTCCATTGCAGATCCTATAAGTGCAAACGAAGTCAATATTTCTGGTTTTTTAAACATGTTGCATGCTTCAAAAGAAGCAGGTGTAAAAAGATTTATTTATGCTGCCAGTTCTTCCACTTATGGAGATTCAGAATCTTTGCCTAAGGTAGAAGATAAAATTGGGAAGCCACTTTCTCCATACGCCATTACCAAGTATGTTAATGAATTATATGCCGAGATGTTTGGTAAAACCTATGGAATAGAAACCATAGGATTGCGTTATTTTAATGTTTTTGGAAGAAAGCAAGATCCAAATGGCGCTTATGCTGCAGTAATTCCAAAATTTGTCATGCAGTTCATGAACCATGAAAGCCCAGTGGTTAACGGCGATGGTAATTATTCGCGTGATTTTACTTATATCGATAATGTAATTCATATGAATGAATTGGCCATGTTGACTCAAAACAAAGAGGCTATCAATACTGTTTTTAACACTGCTTTTGGTGAACAAACCACTTTGAATGATTTAATTCAAAACTTACAAATTGAATTAATCAAATTCGATCCAAAAATAGCAGACGTAAAAATTATTTATGGTCCAAATCGAGAAGGTGATATTCCGCATTCATTTGCGAGTGTTGAAAAAAGTAAAAAAATATTAGGTTATAGTCCACAATTTTCATTGCAACAAGGATTACAAGAAGCAGTGCAATGGTATTGGGATAATTTAAAATAAAAAAAATGAAAATAGCAGTTATAGGATTAGGTTATGTAGGTTTACCATTAGCAAGATTATTTGCTACGAAGTATGATGTAGTTGGTTTTGATATAAATCAGAATAGAGTAACCGAACTCAATCAAGGAAAAGATTTTACACTAGAAATTAGCGAAGATTTGCTAAAATCGGTATTGAAAACTGAAAATTCAGCTGAAATAGGATTGTTTTGTTCTACTTCTTTGGAAGATATTAAAGATTGTAACTATTATGTAGTAACCGTTCCTACACCAGTTGATAAAAACAATAAACCTGATTTAACTCCATTATATAAATCAAGTGAAGCCGTTGGGAAAATCCTTAAAAAAGGAGATATCGTTATTTATGAATCTACTGTTTATCCAGGTGTTACTGAAGAAGAGTGCGTACCTGTTTTAGAACGCGTTAGTGGTTTGAAATTTAATGTCGATTTCTTTGCAGGTTATTCTCCCGAAAGAATTAATCCAGGCGATAAAGAACATACTGTCGAGAAAATCTTAAAAGTCACCTCAGGATCTACTCCTGAAATAGGAATAAAAGTCAACGATTTATACAAATCGGTTATTACAGCTGGAACCCATCTAGCACCAACGATTAGAGTGGCTGAAGCGGCTAAAGTAATTGAGAATTCGCAACGTGATATCAATATTGCCTTTGTAAATGAATTGTCTAAAATTTTTAATATTTTAGAAATTGACACACAAGATGTTTTAGAAGCTGCCGGGACCAAATGGAATTTTTTACCTTTTAAGCCAGGTTTAGTTGGAGGACATTGTATAGGTGTCGATCCGTATTATTTGGCTCAAAAAGCCCAAGAAATGGGGTATCATCCTGAGATTATTTTAGCAGGTCGTCGACTCAATGATAGTATGGGAGAGTACGTGGCGTCTCAAGTTGTGAAACTGATGATTAAAAAAGGAATTTCTATCAATGGTGCAGAATTACTAATGCTAGGTATTGCTTTCAAAGAAAATTGTCCTGATGTTCGTAATACTAAAATAGTTGATGTTATTGCAGCTTTGAATGATTATGGAATTAAAGTAGTCATTTATGATCCGTGGGTAAGTTCATCAGAAGTAATGCACGAATACAATCTTCAGACTGTAACGACGTTGCCAAATGAAAAATTTGATGCCATTGTTTTAGGCGTTGCCCATAAAGAATTTTTAGATATCGATTTTTCTCAAATCAAAAAAGAAAAATCAATTTTGTATGATGTTAAAGGAATTTTAGGAAGTCAAGTCGACGGAAAACTGTAATTTTGCAAATTAATTTTTAGTTACATGAAAATAAATAGTATTTGTTGCATTGGTGCAGGTTATGTAGGCGGTCCTACCATGGCCGTGATTGCTCAAAAATGCCCAGACATAAAAGTAACTGTTGTCGATTTAAACGAAGCCAGAATTGCCGCTTGGAATGATGTTAATTTCGAAAATTTACCAGTTTACGAACCAGGATTAGATGAGGTGGTTAAAGAAGCAAGAGGTAGAAACTTATTTTTCTCAACCGATGTAGATAAAGCCATTGATGAAGCCCAAATGATATTCATTTCTGTAAATACCCCTACCAAAACTTATGGTGCTGGTAAAGGGATGGCGGCCGATTTAAAATATATCGAATTGTGTGCCCGTCAAATTGCCAGAGTTTCTAAACATGATAAAATTGTTGTCGAAAAATCGACGCTTCCAGTTCGTACTGCTGAAGCCATCAAAAATATTTTAGATAATACAGGTAATGGTGTTCAATTTCAAATATTATCTAATCCCGAATTTTTAGCAGAGGGAACAGCAGTTCCTGATTTGCATCATCCTGATAGAGTTTTAATTGGTGGAGAAGACCAAAATGCGATTCAATCCTTAGTTGATATATATGCCAATTGGGTCCCAACCGATAAAATTTTAACCACCAATGTTTGGTCTTCTGAATTGTCTAAACTAACCGCGAATGCTTTTTTAGCCCAAAGGGTTTCTTCCATTAATGCCATATCTGAATTGTGTGAAAAAACAGGAGCTAATGTCTCAGAAGTTGCACAAGCTATTGGTATGGATTCTCGAATAGGGTCTAAATTTTTAAAAGCTTCTGTTGGTTTTGGAGGCTCTTGTTTTCAAAAAGATATTTTAAATTTAGTCTATATCGCTAAATCTTATGGACTTCATGAAGTGGCCGATTATTGGGAGCAAGTTATTATCATGAACGATCACCAAAAGCATCGTTTTTCAAAAAATATTGTCCAAACTTTATATAATACTGTTTCAGGTAAAAAAATTGCTATGTTGGGTTGGGCTTTCAAAAAAGACACCAACGATACTAGAGAATCTGCTGCCATAACTGTTGCGCAAGATTTAATTGCTGAAGAAGCCAACGTAGTGGTTTATGATCCTAAAGTTACCGAAAATCAAATCAAATCAGATTTAGGCATTACTGCCGATAAGATTTCAATCGATAAAAACCCTATGGAAGCCTGTAAAGGAGCTCATGCCATTGCTATTCTTACGGAGTGGGATGAATTTACAACTTACGATTGGCAAAAAATATACGACAATATGTTAAAACCTGCTTTTGTTTTTGACGGTAGAAATCTTTTAGATAAAAAGAAAATGGCAGCAATAGGCTTTGTTTATACTGCAGTAGGAAGTTCTAATTAAACAGATATGAAAAGCATATTAATTACCGGAGGCGCTGGATTTATTGGCTCACATGTAGTTAGAAGATTCGTTCAGAATTATCCCAATTATCATATTTATAATTTGGATGCTTTAACCTATGCTGGAAATTTAGAAAATATCAAAGACATTGAAAACGCACCTAATTATACTTTTTTAAAAGGAGATATTGTCGATGAAACTTTTGTAGACACTATTTTTTCAAAATATAATTTTGAGGGTGTTTTGCATTTGGCTGCCGAATCACACGTGGATCGCTCTATTGAAGATCCATTATCTTTTGTAAAGACCAACGTAATTGGTACCATGAATTTGCTGAATGCCGCAAAAAACTTGTGGAAAGGTAATATGGAAGGCAAACGTTTTTATCATATTTCTACCGATGAGGTGTATGGTTCACTTGGCACTGAAGGGTTGTTTACTGAAACGACTTCATACGATCCTAATTCGCCTTATTCTGCATCCAAAGCAAGTTCAGATCATTTTGTAAGAGCTTATGGTGAAACTTACGGATTGCCTTATGTTTTAACAAATTGTTCTAATAATTACGGACCTTTTCATTTTCCTGAAAAATTAATTCCGTTGTTTATTAATAATATTATCAATAACAAGCCTTTACCTGTTTATGGTGACGGAAATTATACACGCGATTGGTTATATGTTGTAGATCACGCTATTGCAATTGATTTGGTTTTCCACAAAGGGAGAAATCACGAAACTTACAATATTGGCGGTTTCAATGAATGGAAAAATATCGATTTAGTAAAATTGCTTTGTAGTGTCATGGATCAAAAATTAGGTCGTGCAGCAGGAGATTCATCGCAGTTGATTACTTATGTAAAAGACCGTCCAGGACATGATTTACGTTATGCTATCGACGCATCAAAAATTAACCAAGAATTGGGTTGGAAGCCCTCAGTGACTTTTGAACAAGGGCTTGAAATTACGATTGACTGGTATTTGAATAATACTGAATGGTTGAATAATGTTACTTCGGGAGAATACGCGAAGTATTACGAAAAACAATATCAATAGCTATAAGCTATAAGCTATATGCAATAAGCTTTTTAAAAGTCTTGCGTAAAGCTTAAGGCTTAAAGTCTAAAGCTTTAAAAAATGAAAGGAATAATATTAGCAGGGGGTTCAGGAACACGTTTGCATCCATTGACACAAGTTGTGTCTAAACAGTTGTTGCCTATTTACGATAAACCCATGATTTATTACCCACTATCAGTATTAATGTTAGCTGGGATTAAAGAAATTTTGATCATTTCAACTCCTCAGGATTTGCCTAATTTCAAACGTCTTTTTGGCGATGGAAGTCAAATAGGATTAACCATTGACTATGTGGAACAACCTTCTCCAGATGGTTTGGCACAAGCATTTATTTTAGGAGAAGAATTCATTGGAGGCGATGATGTTTGTTTGGTACTTGGAGATAATATTTTTTATGGTGCTGGATTGAAAAAACTATTAGACGGAGCAGTTAGTATTGTTGAAGAAAAAGAAGAAGCAGTCGTTTTTGGTTATTATGTAGATGATCCGGAACGTTATGGTGTAGCTGAATTTGACGAAAATGGCAAGGTATTAAGCATTGAAGAAAAACCAACAGAACCAAAATCAAGTTTTGCAGTTGTAGGATTATATTTTTACCCGAATTCAGTAGTTGAAATAGCTAAAAATGTCAAGCCTTCCCACCGAGGAGAATTGGAAATTACAACTGTAAATCAGGAATATTTAAAAAATCTGAAGCTAAATATGCAAATGATGAGTCGTGGTTTCGCATGGTTAGATACTGGAACTCACGAATCATTAACCGAAGCGACAGAATTCGTAAAAGCTGTCGAAAAACGTACAGGTCTTAAAATTGCCTGTATCGAGGAAGTAGCGTACAGAATGGATTTTATTGATGCTGCTCAGTTTAAAAAGTGCGCTGATCATTTAGGTAAAAGCACTTATGCTGATTATTTAAGGAAAATTACCAAATAAGAACAACAAATTCTAATTTCCTTGCCTAGGAAATAGATTTTTGACTTTATATAAATTATGACTTACGATGTTATTGTTATTGGAGCTGGTTTAGTAGGATTATCTACCGCTTATCAATCCAAATTAAAGAATCCAAACGCAAAAATTTTAGTTCTTGAAAAAGAAGGAGATGTTGCACAACACCAATCTGGGCATAATAGCGGGGTGATTCATAGTGGGATTTATTACAAACCCGGAAGTTTAAAAGCAAAAAATTGTATTGAAGGATATACTTCTATTATTGAATTTGCCGAGAAACACAATATTAAATATGATTTATGCGGAAAGATCATTGTAGCTTCAAATGAAAAAGAAGTTCCGCTTTTAGAGAATATTTATAAAAGAGGTACTGAAAATGGTTTGTTGGGACTTCAATATTTATCTAGAGATGAGTTTCGAGAAATTGAACCGCATTGTGAAGGAGTAAAAGCCATAAAAGTACCGCAAACAGGGATTATAGATTATCCGGCAGTAGCACAAACATTGAAAAGATTGTTTCAAGAAATTGGTGGAGAAATATTACATCATCAACAGGTTGCTGACATAAAACAATCTAATGAGAGTACTGTTGTTAGAACGCAAAATAACGAATTTCAAACTAAAAAAGTAGTGACTTGTGCAGGTTTGTATTCTGATAAAATGTCCAAATTAACCAATCCGGATAACGATCTAAAAATTATACCTTTTCGTGGAGAATATTATAAGTTGAAGGATGAAAAGAAACATTTGGTAAAACATTTGATTTATCCGGTTCCCGATCCAAACTTCCCGTTTCTGGGAGTTCATTTTACGAGGATGACTGACGGAAATATTGAAGCAGGTCCTAATGCGGTTCTAGCTTTTAAAAGAGAAGGTTATAAGTTTACTGATTTTAATTTTTCTGAAACTATGGAAACCTTTACTTGGCCAGGTTTTTGGAAAATTGTGGCTAAATATGGTAATACAGGTATGGGAGAAATGTATCGTTCGCTTTCAAAGGCCGCGTTTACTAAAGCCCTGCAAAAACTGATTCCTGAAATTCAAGAACATGATTTGGTGCCAGGTGGGGCAGGAGTGAGAGCTCAGGCTTGTAACAGAGAAGGGATTCTGATTGATGATTTCGACATTGTTAATACAGGAAATATTATACATGTTAGAAATGCGCCATCTCCAGCAGCGACTTCTTGTTTGGCTATTGGAAAAAAAATCAGTGAGATTATCAATTAAATTAAGATTATTATGAAAATTCAAATGGTTGACCTAAAAAGTCAATATCATAAAATAAAAAGCGAAATTGACTCAGCAATTATTAATTGTATTGAGAATACTACTTTTATCAATGGTCCCGCTGTAAAGGAATTTCAACAGGATTTCGAAAAATATTTGAATGTTAAACATGTTATTCCTTGTGCAAACGGAACAGATGCGCTTCAAATTGCAATGATGGCGTTGGATTTAAAGCTAGGTGATGAGGTGATTTGCCCAGCATTTACTTATGTGGCAACTGCCGAAGTTATTGGTTTGTTAGGATTAAAGCCAGTTATGGTTGATGTTGATCCGAACACTTTTGAAATCGAACTTGAAGGGTTAGAAAAATACATAACATCAAATACAAAAGCTATTGTACCGGTACACCTTTATGGACAAAGTGCTGACATGGAAAAAATAATGGCATTTGCTCAAAAGCACAAGTTGTATGTGATCGAAGATAATGCGCAAGCTATTGGTTCTGATTATACTTTTACCAATGGTGAAGTAAAAAAATCAGGAACAATTGGACATATTGGCTGTACTTCTTTTTTTCCCTCTAAAAACTTAGGATGTTATGGTGATGGAGGAGCAATAATGACAAATGATGATGATCTGGCAGCAAAAATCAGAATGATAGCCAATCACGGTCAGGAAAAGAAATATTACCATAAAGTTTTAGGGTGTAATTCTAGATTAGATACGGTTCAGGCAGAAATTTTAAAAATAAAGCTAAAACATTTGGACGAATACAGTGCAGCTAGAAATAGAATGGCAAAATATTACGATGAAAATCTGACCAATATTGAAGGACTGGAAATCCCAAAAAGAGCTAAAAATTCAACTCACGTTTTTCATCAATATACTTTAAAAGTAAAAGAAGGAAAAAGAGATGCATTGCAAAAGTACTTGGAAGGTAAAAATATCCCAAGTATGATTTATTATCCGCTTCCATTATACAAACAAGAGGCTTTTGAGCAATATGTTTCAGAAGGATTTTCACTTCCTGTGACTGAGCAATTGTGTGATGAAGTAATTTCTTTGCCTATTCATACAGAATTTGATGAAGAGGTATGTCAATATATAGTATCTGAAATTCAACATTTCTTTAAAAATTAATTTATTATGAAAGAATACTTTGCACATGAAACGGCGGTTATAGATGAAGGCTGCGAGATAGCAAAAGGAACTAAAATTTGGCATTTCTCACACATCATGCCTAAATGCCAATTGGGAGAAAATTGTAATATAGGTCAGAATGTTGTAGTTTCGCCGGGTGTAATTTTGGGGAAGAATGTAAAAGTTCAGAACAATGTTTCCATTTATGAAGGAGTAATCTGCGATGATGATGTTTTCTTGGGCCCTTCTATGGTTTTTACCAATGTAATTAATCCTAGAAGTGCTGTAAACAGAAAAAGCGAATACTTAAAAACACATGTTGGTAGAGGTGCATCTATTGGTGCGAATGCCACGATTGTTTGTGGACATGATATAGGCGAATTTGCTTTTATTGGAGCAGGTGCCGTTGTTACTAAAACAGTTCCGGCCTATGCCTTAGTCGTTGGAAATCCTGCTAGACAAACGGGATGGATGAGTGAATACGGACATAAATTAGTGTTTAATGCAGATGGAATTTCGGTTTGTCCCGAAAGCAATGAAAAATATAAATTAGAGAATAATCAAGTTACAAAAATTCAGTAGTATGTCTGGAAAAATTAAATTTGCAGTTATAGGTTGTGGACACATAGGAAAGCGACATGCCGAAATGATTGTTAGAAATGAAGAGTGTGAATTAGTGGCGCTTGTTGATGTAAAAGATGAAAAAAGTTTAGGTATTGAATCTTTTAATGTTCCTTTTTTTCAATCTATAGATGATTTATTATCTTCAAATATTGGTATAGATGTAATAAACATAGCTACTCCAAATGGTTTCCATTTTGAACAAGCATACAAAGTTCTTGATGCTGGAAAGCATGTTGTTGTAGAAAAACCAATGGCATTAAACAAGCAAGACTCCGAAAAATTAATTTATCAAGCCTTACACAGACACAAACATATTTTTGCAGTTATGCAAAACCGTTATTCACCGCCATCTGTATGGATAAAAGACATGGTTGATAGTGGTAAATTGGGCGAAATATATATGGTGCAACTCAATTGCTATTGGAATAGAGATGACAGATACTATAAGCCCGAATCATGGCATGGTAAAAAAGATTTAGATGGAGGAACTTTGTTTACACAATTCTCTCATTTTATAGATATTTTATATTGGTTGTTTGGAGATATTGAAAATATTCAAGGAAAATTTGCCGATTTTAATCACAAAGATTTAACCGATTTTGAAGATAGTGGTTTTGTGAGTTTTGATTTTGTAAATGGTGGAATGGGGTCTTTGAATTATTCTACTTCAGTTTGGAATCAAAACTTAGAAAGTTCGATGACTATTATTGCTGAAAATGGAGCCGTAAAAATTGGAGGTCAATACATGGATAAAGTAGAAGTGTGTACTGTCAAAGATTATACAATGCCAGAGCTTGCGCCTACGAATCCAGGTAACGATTACGGAGCCTATAAAGGATCAGCTGCAAACCATCATTATGTAATTGAAAATATTGCTGATGTTTTGAATGGAAGAGCTCCAATAACTACTAATGCTTTGGAAGGATTAAAAGTGGTTGATATTATTGAAAGAATATATCAGTTAAAATAAACTGATTATGATTTTGAAATACCTTTAAAAAGTACGCATCGACGGTTATTTTCAGGATTCATACTATAACACAATTATAATAATTTCTCCAAATAACTAAATTGTAAGAATTGACACTTATTCTGTTGATGGATGACAGAATGTTTTTCATTAGTGACTATAGAGTGTTATAAATCATTCAGGCGATTATTCTTACGAATGATAATTATAAATGTATTATTAAATTGTATAAAATTGAAAGAAAAATTTCTTCAATTATTTAAAGAAGAATTTACCAGAAACCTGTTAACTATGGTTTCAGGAAGTGCGTTAGCACAAGCCATTCCAATTATAGCAAATATTTTTATTGCAAGATTATATGCGCCAGAAAACATAGGTGCATTTGCTTTTTTTACAACAATAGTAAACACACTTTCTGTAGTGGCAGCATTAAAATATAATGAAGCGATAGTGCTTTCAAAAAATAAAAGCGAAAGTAAAGCTTTGTTTTTTTTGAGCGTTATTTTAATGGGATTTTTTTGTTTGCTTTCCTTGGCTTTTATTTTAATTTTTAAAGGTTGGATTGTACATAATATAGACTATCCTTTATTAAATAATTATATTTACTTTTTACCATTGACAATTTTTTTGATGGGATTGTTCACTACATTTAATTTTTTAAATAATTATAATAAAGAATATAAAATTCTAGCTACAACCAGAGTAACTCAAAATTTAAGCATGTCTTTGTTTCAAATAAGTGCTTTTAGTTTGTCTATTGGAGGTTTAATTTTTGGCTATATTTTCGGGTTGATTTTGTCATTGATTCAGTCTTATAAGCTAACAAGAAATTTAATTATAAAAGATTTTAGTGTAAATAAAATAAAATATGTATTTAAAAAACATATTGATTTTGCCAAGTTTTATATGCCAACAGCTTTTGTAAATAAATTATCATACGGACTGCCAATAATTTTACTTCCAATGCTTTATGACATGTCTATTGTTGGGTATTATTCATATAGCACGCTGATTGTTTTAGGGCCAATGGGAATTTTAAGTTCATCGATGCAGCAAGTTTTTTATCAGAAAATCGCTAGCATGCATTCAGAAGGGAAAGATTTATACCAATATGTTAAAAATACATATAAGAAATTATTTTTAGTTGGTATTGTGCCTCATTTGCTGCTCTTTTTATTTGCACCCCTTTTGTTTCGAATTGTTTTTGGAATTAAGTGGGAAATATCAGGGGAATATACAAGATATTTAATGCCTTGGTTTTTTATGATTTTTTTAAATTCTTCAGTGTCTTCTTTGTACGTCATTAAAAATAAGCAAAAGGAGTATTTTTTTTTAGAAATCATTATTGTCTTTATTAGATATGCTTCATTAATGATTGGCTATTATTATTTTAAAAACGGTCTGTATTCTATTATTCTATATGGTTTAGTTGGGTTTATCTATGAAATTTTTATATTTTTTTACTTTTTGAAAATAAGTATGAAAAAATAAGCACTATCGAATAAAACATACTTTTTGTAAAGCATGTTTAAATGAATATCAAATAAAAACAATGATGAATATCAACAGTATAATGTGTTTTAAAACAATTTAAAAAATATAATTAAATGAAGTTTCGTTATTTCTTATATGTTTTTTCTTTAATAACAGTTTGTTTATGTTTTTTATATCAGAATAGCATTGCTACATATTATTCATCGCTTGGCTATGAACTTGTATATAATTCTGAAAAAATTATAATATCAAGCATATGTTATGTTGCATTTATGTTTTTACTCAGTGGAATTTATAAAAAAGATGAGTTTATATTCACATTAGTGCTGATTTTTTTTATTTTTTCTACATTACCTTATCTAATATATTATTGTTTTTCTAAGGCCCATTTTTTGCCATTAGTAGGGCATTTTTCATTTATAATCTTTAATTATATCAATTCAAGAAAAAAAATGATAATACCCAAAAGTTTATTTCCTGAGCGAGAGAAATTTACATTGATACTTCTAATGATTGTTATTGGTTTTAGTGTGTTTTTCTTAACGTATCAATTTAATTTTAGTGTTGGAGATGATATACAGTATGTTTATGCCCAAAGAAAAACATTTAATGAGGGAGGGAATATGTTAACAGGTTATATGTATTCATCTTACGCTAATATAATATGTCCATTTATTATATATTATGGTGTTGAAAAAAGAATGAAAATTTTAATCATTATTGGGTTTTTATTTGGGATATATTTAGGATTAATTTCGGGGCTAAAATCCACTTTTTTAAATTTAGGTTTTATCACTGTTTTTTATTTTTTCAATGGTACGATTAAACAGAAAATATTGGGATTTAGTTTTGGAATACTACTTACTTTATGCGTTTGTTTAATTATTAATAAATCGCTTCCTATTAATTTAGTAAATGATCTTTTAGTTAGAAGAACAATGTTTACTAATCCTTTAATTACAAATGGATTTTTTGTTTTGTTTGAAGATGATAAAATGTATTGGCAACATAGTTTGTTTAAATCAATATCAAATTATAATGGTATTCATCCTAATTTTATCGTTGGAAATTATTTGTTTGGGGAAGAAAGTGAAACTAACGCAAATACAGGGATAATTGCAGACGGTTATACTAATTTTGGGATTGTAGGTGTTTTAATTTACACTTATATTTTAGCTTATGTGATATTTTATTTGAGATCTTTAAATGTTAACCATAAATATATTGGAATTTATATAATCATGATAATGGCGTCAATAGAAATGGAATTAACAGTTATGTTTCTTACTCATGGATTGTTAGTTCTAATAATATTATCTAAAACAGTGTTTAACAGAACCTATGATAAAATATAGAAAACTCTAATTTCTTAGGAATCAATACTTTTTTTCTGAAAAGAGATAAACAATTCTATTTCATCTGTTTTGTAATATTTATAATTAATTTGAATTAATCAAAAAGCACAATTATTTCGATGAAAACTAACGGACTCATTGAAATCTAAAGTTTTGAAGCAAATTTCACAAACTGACTAATAATTTTGTAATTTTGCGATTTTGTGATTTATAATAGTGAAAATTTTATGCAGGAGAAATACATAGATCAGTTAGTTATTAACCATTCCAGAACTGCAGAGCTACATCTTCAACCATATCAAATGTGTGTTGAAACAGTTATGGATACATCGGATCCATTAATTACTTTTGATGAAAATGGAGTTTGTAACTATGTACATTACTATAAAGATTGGGAAAACACTCATAAGTTAAGTGCTGAAGAGAACCAAAAAAGACTTGATCAAATCACAACTTTGCTTAAAAAAGAAGGTGAAGGTAAAGATTACGACTGTATAATGGGATTAAGTGGTGGAGTCGACAGTTCTTATATGGCGTATTTTGTTACTAAAGTCATGGGACTTCGTGCATTAGTAGTTCATGTTGATACAGGATGGAATTCGGAATTAGCCGTTAATAACATTCAAAATATAGTTCAAAAACTAGATTTAGATTTACATACTTTAGTTATAGATTGGGAAGAAATGAGAGATTTACAGTTGTCCTACTTTAAATCATCGATTGCTAATTTAGATGTGCCTCAAGATCATTGCTTTATTGCCAGTCTTTATCAAGAAGCAAAAAAATATAATATAAAATATATTATGAATGGAGGGAATATGGCTACAGAGTCAATATTACCAAGTGCATGGGGTTATGACGCAAGTGACTCTCGAAATATGCTTGCAATTCATAAGAAATTTGGAACTAAAAAATTAAAAACATATCCAAGTGTTTCGCTTTTCAAGTACCTTGTTGATTATCCAATCATCAAAGGGATGAAGGTGATAAGGCCTTTAGAATACATAGATTATAATAAAGAAAGTGTTAAGCAATTTTTAAAAGATGAATTAAGCTGGAGAGATTATGGAGGGAAACACTATGAATCAAAATTCACAAAGTTTTTTCAAGCACATTATCTTCCAGAAAAATTTGGATACGATAAAAGAAAAGCGCACTTGTCTAGCCTAATTGTATCAGGGCAAATGACCAGAGAACAGGCTATTGAAGAGTTAAAAAAGCCATTGTATGACCCAATAGAATTAGAAGAAGATAAAATTTATTTTGCTAAAAAACTTGGAATTTCTATGGAAGAATATAACAGAATTATGGCTTTGCCACCTTCAAAATATTCTGATTTTCAAAACGATGAGTCAAGAAAAAATACTTTGAGAAAATTTTTCGGAAGTTTAAATAAATTAAGAAAAATGTAAAAAATGATTGTAATTGTTGATTATGGAATGGGCAATCTTGGCTCAATCAAAAATATGCTTAGAAAGTTAGGATATGATTCTGTCATTTCTTCAGAAAAAAGAATAATCGATGATGCCAAAAAAATTATTTTGCCAGGAGTAGGTTCATTTGATACAGGAATGAATAATTTATTCGATAAAGGATTAATAGACGTTTTAAATAAAAAAGCATTAGTAGATAAAGTACCTGTTTTAGGAATTTGTCTAGGAGCTCAATTAATGTGTAAAAGCAGTGAAGAAGGAAATAAGGAAGGTTTAGCTTGGTTTGATGCAGAAGTTTTATCTTTTAAAGGAAAGTTTAAAGCAGGTTCTGAACTTCCAGTTCCAAATATGGGCTGGTTAGATGTTTTTGTTGATCATGAAAGTAAATTAACAGAAAACCTTCCAACAGATTCTCGCTTTTATTTTGTTCACTCTTTTTATATTAATCCAAAAAAAGAAGAGGATATACAATTTACTTCTCAATATGGAATTTCTTATGTTTCAGGACTTCACAAAGAAAATATTTATGGCGTACAATTTCATCCTGAGAAAAGCCATAAGTATGGATTTCAATTGCTAAAAAACTTTGCAGAAATTTAAAGATCATGAGACATAGAATAATTCCTGTTTTACTTTTAAAGAATAATGGCTTATATAAAGGAACAAAATTTAAGGACCATAAATATATTGGGGATCCTATAAATGCTATTAAAATTTTTAACGAAAAAGAAGTAGATGAGTTAGTGTTTCTAGATATCACAGCTTCAAAAGAAGGGAAACAACCAAATTTCGAAATGTTATACGATATTGCCAGCGAATGTTTTATGCCATTAGGATATGGTGGAGGTATTACTTCACCAGAGATGATTAGAGAAATAATAAGTGTTGGAATTGAAAAAGTAATACTTAATACACATGCGGTAAGAAATCCTGAAATGGTAAGAAAATCAGTTGAATATTTTGGGAGTTCTACAATTGTCGGATCTATAGATGCTAAAAAGAATTTATTTGGTAATTATTCGGTTTATATAAATAGCGGTCTTGAAAAAACTAAATATAATCCAATAGAATGGGCTAAAGAATTAGAAAGATTAGGCGTTGGCGAAATAATAATAAATTCAATAGATAAGGATGGTACTTTAAGTGGATATGATTTTGAGCTTGTTAGTCAAGTCGCAAAAGCAGTAAATGTGCCAGTTATTGCAGCTGGAGGAGCAAATGGATTGTCTGATTTTGTAAAAGTGTGTAAAAATCATCATGCTTCAGCAGCAGCAGCAGGTGCGCAATTTGTATTTCAAGGCAAACACAATGCAGTGCTTATCACTTATCCAAACCAAGCAGAAATTGTTCAAGCGTTTGAGAATTATTAATGATTGATTATATAACTAAACATGAGTAATTCAATCAAAATACTTCATTTAACACCTACTGATGTTAGATACGATGGTAGAATATTAAAAGAAATAAAATCTCTTGAAAATATTCAGAATAGTACATTGGTTGCGTTTGGTATAGATGATAATGAAGGACAAGGGTATAGTGCTAAACAAAATAAAAATGTCAGAATTTTTAAATTAGTTACTAAAAAATTAAAATTTCTTCCAAGGCCAATTAAATATTTTATAAATTTTATAGAAGCATTTTTAAGAATTACTTTGCCAGGAATTTTTTTTAAGCCAAATGTTATTCATTGTCACGACACTCTGTTTTTACCTATTGCATTGGTTATTAAGTTCTTTTGTAGGTCAAAATTAATATATGATGCACATGAGTTAGAATCTGATAAAGCGGGTCAATCTAAGATTTTATCAAAATATACTTTATTTATTGAAAAGGCAGGATGGAATTATATTGACTTACTAATTTGTGTAAGTCCTTCAATTATTGAATGGTATAATTCAAATTTAGGAGAAAAAAATAGCTTATTAATCCTTAATGCGCCGAGTCTAGATAATGATTTTGTTGCAGTTAAAACCAATTATTTAAGAGAGAAATTTAACATTCCTTCTGATGAAAAAATTTTTTTATATTTAGGTATTATTTGCGAGTTTGGGAGAGGGATTACTTATTTTATTGAGGCTTTTCAAAAAAAAGATATCAAATCACATTTAGTCCTTGTGGGCTATGGAGAGTATGTTGACGAAATAAAAATATTGGAAAAAAAATACCCAAATATACATTATCATCAAGCAGTACCCTATGATAAAGTTGTTGAAATTTCGCAATCTGCAGATGTAGGTTTATGTATGATTGAAGCTGTTTCTAAAAGTACTTATTATAGCTTACCCAATAAACTTTTTGAATACGCATTTTCTGATTTATATATATTAGCGTCTGATTTTCCAGATATGAAAAAAATAATAGATGAATATTCATTGGGAGTTTGTTGTTCTTTAGATAAAGAAGAAATATATAAAACAATAAAGCATTTAGAAACTGTAAATACTGAAACAAAGAGTAAAAACAATCTATATGATTTAAGTTGGGCATATCAAGAAAAAAAATTGATAGAAGCTTACAATAAAATTTTAACTATATAAAAATTAATGCTATGTGTGGAATATTTGGGGCGGTATCAAATTCAAATATTGATGAGAATAAATTTAAAAAACTGGTTAAACATTCTAAACAAAGAGGTAAAGACTCTAGTGGTCTTATATATTATACTGACAATGTTTATAAAATAAATAGAGCCGATTACGATGTTGAAAAACTATTAAACAAAGTAAAGCCATACAAATACAAAGTAGTATTAGGACATAGTCGTTTAATAACTAATGGTCTTGCTGACAATCAGCCAGTGGTACGAGGTAACATTAGTGCTATTCATAACGGTATTATTGTAAATGAAGAAGAAATATGGTCTAAATTAAAAGGCAAAAGACATCTGGAAATTGATTCAGAGGCTATAGTTGCAATTGCGGAAGAACATCTCGCTAATAATGGGAAAGTTGAAGATTTACCTTCACAAATTTTAGGACTTTGTAAAGGAGTAATAGCATGTGCGTTAGTACTTCCTGAGTATGGAAAATTAGTATTGTTTTCTAATAACGGAAGTCTTTATGTAGGGGATAACGACGGGAAAACATATTTTGCTTCAGAAAGTTACGGACTGAGTTTAATTGGATGCGAAAATATTCATCAAATAAAAGAAGAGGCAAAATTTATTGATATTCCACAGTCTAATGAAAATCTTGTTATAACTGACGAGAAAAGTAGAATAGAAGACTTAATTCCTGAATTTAAATTCAATACAATTGAAGAAGGTTTATTATTGTATGAAGATCATCATATAAAAAGGTGTACTAAATGTATTTTGCCTGAAACAATGCCTTTTATAAAATTTGATGATTTAGGAGTATGTAATTACTGCAATACTTACCAGCCAAGAAATAACCCTAGACCTAAAGAAGAACTTTTTAAACTAGTGGAACCTTATAGACGAAAAGGCAATGAGCTAGATTGTATCGTGCCATTTTCGGGAGGAAGAGATAGTTGTTACGGGTTGCATTTAATAGTCGAAGAGCTAAAAATGAAGCCAATAACGTATACCTATGATTGGGGAATGGTAACCGATTTGGGTAGAAGAAATATTAGCAGAATGTGTGCAGAAATGGGTGTTGAAAACATCATAATAGCTGCAGATATTTCACAAAAAAGGAAAAACATCAGAATGAACTTAGAGGCTTGGTTAAAATCACCACACTTAGGTATGATGGCCATGCTAACAGCTGGAGATAAACATTTCTTCCGTCATGTGGAAAGTGTTAAAAAACAAACTGGTATCGATTTAAATTTATGGGGAGTAAACCCATTAGAAGTTACCCATTTTAAAACAGGATTTTTAGACATTGAACCTGATTTTGAAGAAAAAAGAGTGTATAGCCACGGTGCTATGAAGCAGTTACGATACCATTCTAAAAGATTCAAAGCCATGATGGAAAGTCCAGGTTATTTTAATAGTTCACTTTGGGATACGCTATCTGGAGAATATTATAGAAGCTTTACAGAGAAAAAAGATTATTATCATATTTTCGATTACTGGAGATGGGATGAAAATGAAGTAAACGACACGCTTTTGAATCAATACGATTGGGAAAAATCTATAGATACGAGCACTACTTGGCGAATTGGCGATGGTACGGCCGCTTTTTACAACTATGTTTATTATACTGTGGCTGGCTTTACTGAGCACGATACATTCCGTAGCAATCAAATACGTGAAGGTCAAATGACAAGAGAAAAAGCGTTGGAATTAGTAGCTTGTGAAAATAGACCACGCTATCAAAACATAAGATGGTATTTAGATACATTAGGTTTAGATTTTGAAAGTGTGATAAAAACAGTTAATAACATACCTAAACTATACAAAAAAGATTAATGAATATTTGGTTTATTTCAAAGTATGCAAGTCCTCCTCAGTATGCTAAAGCACCCTCTCGTTTGTTTTTTCTGGCAAGAGAAGCTAAAAAATTAGGAAACGACGTTCGTCTGATTACATCAGATGCAAATCATTTTACAAATATTCCTTCTACAGGAAAAGTGTACAACGATGAACAACAGGACGGGGTTGATATCACTTGGATAAAAACCAAAAAATACAAAAAAACAGCTTCTATTGACAGAATTCTTTCTTGGCTCGATTTTGAAAGAAGATTGTTTGCTATGAGCCTGAAAAATAGTAATAAACCGGATGTAGTAATAGTCTCATCACTTTCCATTTTTACTATAATATATGGTTATTATCTTAAAAGGAAATGGGGTAGTTTCCTTGTATTTGAAATACGCGACATTTGGCCACTTACAATGACTGAAGAAGGGGGTTTTTCTAAATGGCATCCATTAGTTTTGCTAATTGGCTTTATTGAAAAATTAGGATATAATAAAGCAGACCTCGTAGTAGGCACCATGCCAAGACTCGATTTACATGTTAAAAATATAATAGGAAAAGAAAAACCATTCTTTTGTTCACCTTTAGGTTTTGATCCTCATAGTTATCAGGTTGAAAATCTTTCTGAAGATAATCCTTTCCAACATTTGGTTTCTAAAGGTAAAATCATTGTTGGGTATGCTGGAAGTATGGGAATAACTAATGCGCTGGAAACATTTGTCGAAACAATTAAAGAGATGGATAAATTTACTAATATTCATTTTTTAATGGTGGGTAGTGGTGATTTGAAAAAAGGTTTTGAAAAGGAATTAGCACAATATGAAAATGTTACTTTTTTACCAAGAATTAAACAAAATCAAGTAAAGTATTTTTTACAAATTTGTGATATTTTATACCTCTCTACTAAAGATTCAAAAGTTTGGGATTACGGACAATCGATGAATAAAGTTGTAGAATATATGTTAGCCGCTAAGCCTATTATAGCTACTTACACGGGTTTTCCTTCTATGATAAATGAAGCTGACTGTGGAGTTTTTGTAAACTCATCTAAGACAGAAGATTTAAAAAATGCTATTCTTCATTACTCAAACATGTCAGATCAAGAAAGGTTAAATGTGGGTAAAAACGGATTTAAATGGATTTTTGAAAACAGAACATACGATTTGTTGGCCAAAAAATATTTGGAAGCAATAAGTAAACAAAAAGAAAAGTTCTAAAACACACACATTATGCAGGTCATTATAAATAAATAATTTTTTACCTGTAAATATTTGTGACATTTAGTCACGCAAACAGGAGCGCTTATTATGAAAATAGCTGAAATTAAAAATAACTCAATTTATTCATGGTTTTATATTCTATTATTAGCTGGATATATTTTGATCAGTTGGTTGCCTTATTTTTTATCAGTTCAAAGTAGTACAGTAACGATTCCTTTCCGTGCTTTTGTCTTAATTTGTTCATTGGGTATTATTTTTTACTCCTACTATTTTAAAACCAATTATAAACTTCATATAACTGACTATTTTTTTATTTTTTTTTGGATTGTTTACCTAATTAATATTTATTTTAGTTTTAAAAATTATTCGTTTCCATCGGGAATTTTAAGCAAACAAACCGAAATTTATATACGAGTAATTGGAGTTTGCTTTTTACCATCATTGGCAATTTTAACCTGCAATCCAAAATATTTAAATTATCAATTTATTTCAAAAAATGTTTATCTAGTTTTTTTTCTAATCTTATTACTTAATGTTTTTATTGGTATCGAATACAATAATCAAGGGAGGTCTTCAGGTATTTTATCGACCTATTCCATCAGTTTTGGTCATTATGGCACCACGTTGACTTTATTTTCATTATACTATCTGTTTTTTAAAAATAAAAATACAATCGTTGAAATACTTGTTTTTTTAATGGGTTGCATTTTAGGGATTTATATTATATATACTTCGGGAACTCGTGGTCCTTTAGTTGCTTTAATGGTAGCTTTGGGCTATATTCTATACCTTAAAGCAAATCTTAAATATGTTTTAGCATTCATAGTGTTTTTTATTTTACTTATTTTAACTATTTATTTTTTAAATATTCAAGTGGAGACTACAGGTGAGAACGCCTTTTTTAGCAGATTAAATTCTATGATAGTATCCGGTAATAGTTCAGGTAGAGGTGATTTGTATAAACAAGCAATTACAATTTTTAAGAACAACCCTTTTTTTGGGGGACCTTTTCTTCTTAATAATGGGATGTATGCACATAATTTTATTTTAGATATATTAATGTCTATGGGTGTTTTTGGGTTGCTAATTTTTATGGTTTTTTACAAAAACAGTTTGTTTTTTGTGTTTAAAATAAAAAATAGTATAAATTCGAACTTAGATATTGTTTGGGTTACTATAATTTTTGTGCAATTTGTTATATTCTCTTCTTTTTCAAGCAGTTTATTCGATTCACCAGAATTTTGGTACTTAACAGCTATGACAATGGTTTTGTTTAAAAATAATGCGTCAAAACAAAATGTATAAAAACTTTTTAAAAAGGCTTCTCGATTTTCTTCTCTCCCTTTTTGGTTTAATCCTTTCAGGCCCTATATTGTTATTGATATCCATTTTTCTATATTTTGCCAACCATGGAAGCCCATTTTTCATACAAAACAGACCTGGTAAGTATGGTAAGATTTTTAAAATTATAAAGTTCAAAACCATGAATGATGCAAAAGATGTAAATGGAAATTTACTGCCGGATGCACAAAGATTAACGCCTGTAGGAAGATTTGTTCGTAAAACATCACTTGACGAAATTCCCCAACTCATCAATGTGTTAAAAGGCGATATGAGTTTAATTGGTCCTAGACCTTTATTAACAGGCTATCTGCATTTGTATAATGATTTTCAAAACAAACGGCATGAAGTAAAGCCTGGGATTACCGGTTGGGCACAAGTAAACGGACGAAATGCTATTTCTTGGGATAAAAAGTTTGAATTGGATGTCTATTATGTGGAGCATATTTCTTTTTTACTTGACTTAAAAATTTTATTTTTAACTTTAAAAAAAGTAATTATTAGTGAAGGCATAAATTCAGATGATTCTACAACTATGGAGCCCTTTCAAGGTCAATATTAAAAAAAAATATGAAAAGAATTGCTATAATAGGAGCTGGTGGTTTTGGACGAGAAGTAAAAATGCTGATTGATCAGATCAATGCGGTTGAAAATAAATACGAATTTATTGGATATTATGATGATGGTAAAGTAAAGGGAGAAAAAATCAATGGATTTCCAGTTTTAGGAGATACCAAGGATTTAAACAATATCAAAGAACCTGTTTTAGTTACTTTAGCGCTTGGTAATCCAGTGTACAAAAAAAGGGTGATTGAACAACTCAATAATTTGAATGTAACATTTGAAACATTGATCCATCCTTCAGTGATTATTGGGACTGATGGTGTAACGATTGGGAAAGGTACGCTTATTTGTGCAGGCTGTATTATTACTTGTAATATCGACATACAAGATTATGTTATTATTAACTTAGCATGCACTATTGGTCACGATACTATTATTAAAAATTATGTTTCATTGATGCCAGGAATAAATGTATCAGGTGAAGTTGTACTTGAAGAAGGAGCATACATTGGTACCGGAGCAAAAATTATAAACCAAATAACTATTGGGCAAAACTCAACAATAGGCGCAGGAGCAGTTGTTTCAAAATCAATTCCAGATAATTGTACAGCAGTAGGGATCCCGGCTAAACCAATAAAATTTCATGCATAAATGAGTAATAATTCAAAAATATGGCTTTCTTCTCCACATATGGGGGGAAGCGAGCAACAATTTGTTAATGAGGCATTCGAAACAAATTGGGTAGCGCCATTAGGCCCAAATGTTTCCGGATTTGAACAGGATTTGGAGAGATATATTGGTCAAAATTCACACGTAGCGGCGCTAAGCTCTGGTACTGGAGCCTTGCATTTAGGGCTTATTTTGTTAGGCGTTCAAGCTGGTGATGAAGTAATTTGTCAAAGTATGACTTTCTCGGCTTCAGCCAATCCAATTATGTATTTAGGCGCAACCCCTGTTTTTATTGATAGCGAATTAGATACTTGGAATATGTGTCCAAACGCTTTGGAAGAAGCGATAATTGACCGTATCGCCAAAGGCAAAAAACCGAAAGCAATTATTGGAGTACATTTGTACGGAATGCCTTTTAAAGTTGATGAAATTAAAACAATTGCCCAAAAATATGAAATACCTGTTCTCGAGGATAGTGCCGAAGCATTAGGGAGTACTTACAAAGGGCAAAAGTGTGGTACTTTTGGAGATATTGGGGTGCTGTCATTCAATGGAAATAAAATCATTACCACTTCCGGAGGAGGAGCTCTAGTAACAAATAATAAAGAAGTTAAGGATAAAACGGTCTTTTTGGCTACACAAGCGCGTGATAATGCTCCGCATTACCAGCACAGTCACGTAGGGTATAATTATAGAATGAGTAATATTTGTGCCGGCATAGGTCGTGGTCAAATGCAGGTTTTAGATAAACATGTTAATTTGAGGAGAGACATGCATCGCTTTTATACTGATTTTTTTCAAAATATTGAAGGAGTAAGTTTGCTTACAGAACCCAATTCTGATTTTCACTCCAATCATTGGTTAAGTGCAATCATTATTGATCCTGAAAAGACTGGGGGTAAAACAAGGGAAGACTTGCGTTTAGTCTTGGAAAAAACCAATATTGAAAGTCGTCCTTTATGGAAACCTATGCATTTACAGCCAATTTTTGAGCAATATCCTTATTATGGAGGGAAAATTTCTTCTACATTATTTGAAAATGGATTGTGTTTACCCTCAGGTTCTAATACAAGTTCGGAACAAAAAAACAGAATATATAGCGAAATACAACATTTTTTTTAGTATTTTGCGTGACCTTTTAAAAGGTTTTTGTTTTTTGTAAATAACTGGTTTATAGTTATTTGTTTAAAAACAGAGGGTGTATTTAAATCGCAATTACTTTGGATATAGAAGAAAGAGCTACAATAAAGCCTATTTTAGGTCAGATACTCGGATTTAATGCAAGATCAGGAATGAGTCTTAAAAATTTAGGTTATTTGCCTAGATGGGTTATTCTATTGATTGATATTTTTGCTCTGACTTTCTCAGGTGTTGTTACTTTTTATTTATTTAAAGGAATTGGATTAGAGTATTTTAACTCATCCCATGAAGGTTTCAAAATAGTCTTGTATTTTGTAGTTAATATTTTCTTTTTTTGGTGGTTTAAGACATATTCAGGGATTATAAGACACTCTTCTTTTATCGATGCTATCAAGATATTTTTTTCTCAGGTATCTACTTTTACTGTTTTAGTTGTTGTTAATCTTGTATTTTCTATTTTTTTTAAAGGTAATCTTTTCATTACGACAGCTTTATTGATTAATATTATTTTTTCCTTCTGTTTGTTGTTTTTGTATCGCGTACTTGTAAAACAAATATTTGAAGTTTATTTTAAAGGTATTCAAAGCGGTAATTTGGTCAATGCTTTAGTTTATGGCGCCGATGCCAATGCTATTTCGGTATCTAATGCTTTGGTTTCTGAAATACCTACCCGATTTAAGCTTCTTGGATTTATAGATAAGTATAGCTTAAACGAATCCAAGCAAATTTTGGGATTACCCATTATCAATCAGAAGAAAAAAATATCTGTTATTATGCGTTCAATGGATGCTGAAGCTTTAATTATTGCAGATAAAGGTTTGTCGAAAGATGAGCAATTGGCTATCGTTGATGAATGTTTAGAATACAACCTAAAAGTTTACACCGTCCCACTTATTTCCGATTGGGAAAATCAAAAAGAAATTTCAAAAAAAATTAAGAGTTTTCAAATTGAAGATTTGTTAGATAGAAAACCTATTATATTAGATAACAAATCTATCTCTTCACAAATTAATAATAAGACTATTTTAATTACCGGAGCCGCTGGTTCTATTGGGAGTGAAATAGTGAGACAAGTAGTAGAGTTTAATCCAGGAACACTCTTAGTGTTGGATCAAGCTGAAACTCCTTTGCACGATTTAACGCTTGAGCTTCAAAAAATTGAATGTAATACTAATATTGTCTCTATTGTTGCTGATATTCGTGATAAAGGATGTTTAGAAAAAATATTTGAATTGTATAGACCGAGTTTGATTTATCATGCTGCCGCCTATAAGCATGTACCATTAATGGAAGAAAATCCATCCCAAGCTATATTTGTTAATGTTTTAGGGACAAAAAATTTAGCCGATTTATCGATGCGTTTTGGTGTTGAAAGATTTGTTATGGTCTCTACTGATAAAGCGGTTAACCCAAGTAATGTGATGGGGGCTAGCAAGCGAATTGCTGAAAAATACGTACAATCATTGTATTTCGAAGAATTAAAAACGAATTCCGATACTACTAAATTTATCACGACTCGTTTTGGTAATGTATTAGGTTCTAATGGTTCGGTTGTACCCTTGTTTTCAAAACAAATAGCTGAGGGTGGTCCAGTTACCATTACTCACGAAGAAATTATTCGCTATTTTATGACTATTCCAGAAGCCTGTCAATTGGTTTTAGAAGCTGGAGCTATGGGGAATGGAGGAGAAATTTATATTTTTGACATGGGTAAACCTGTTAAAATATTTGATTTGGCAAAAAAAATGATTCGATTAGCAGGTTATGTACCAGATAAAGACATCAAAATAAAAGTGGTCGGTTTGCGCCCTGGAGAAAAATTATATGAGGAATTGCTTAACGATAACTCTAAGACACTGCCCACACATCATGAAAAAATCATGGTTGCTCAAGAAGATATAGATAAACACGATATCGTTAAAAGCTCTATCGATGAAATTCTAGAAGCTTCTAAACAATATAATAGCCACTTAGTAGTTACTAAAATGAAAAAACTAATTCCAGAATTTAAAAGTTTGAATTCTATTTTTGAAATTTTGGATAAGAAAAATTAAATACTTTATATGAATACAATTCGAAAGGTCATTTTTATGACTTTATTGGTTTTTGGATTTATCAGCTTTACTGGCTGTAGCCAAAAAAAGAATATTGTTTACTTTCAAAATATTGACAGCTTGTCTAATATTAATAATGCCAGTTTTGAATCTACGATTCAACCAGATGATATGTTGATGATCATTGTTTCTACACCTGATCCTGAAGCAGCGGATCCATTCAATTTAGTAACTACGATAGTTCCAAGTGTAATTGGTCAAACTGGAGTAGCACAACGCCAACAGCAATTGTATTTGGTAGATAAAAATGGAATGGTTGATTTTCCTGTTTTAGGAGCTTTGAAATTTGGCGGAAAAACTAAAACAGAAATTGTTCAAATATTAAAAGAAGGATTAAATAAATACATTAAAAATGCCATTGTGAATATTCGTATCATGAATTATAAGGTAACGGTTCAAGGTGAGGTAACAAAGCCGGGAAGTTATCCTATCAATAGTGAGAGAGTTACTTTATTAGAAGCGTTAAGTTTAGCGGGAGATTTGACTATTTTTGGTAAAAGAGATAATATTATTGTAATAAGAGAAGTAGATGGTAAAAAATCGTTTAGTAGAGTAGACATAACTAAAGCCGATTTTATTAATTCGCCGTATTATTATTTGTCACAAAATGATTTGGTTTATGTTGAACCTAATGGTGCTAAAACAAATTCGTCAACTTTTAATCAAAATACTTCAGTTTGGATTGCTATCGCATCGTTAGTGTCTTCTGCTATTTTTTCTGTCTTGTTAATAAATAAAAACTAAAATTGAGTATGCAGCCAATACATGAGCAAGCTGAAGAAAATACGTTTAACTTACGTGAATTATTATTTAAATACCTTATCCATTGGAAATGGTTTCTATTAAGTATTTTAGTTTTCCTAGTTTTAGCTAAATTATATTTAAGATACTCTATCCCAATATATAAGGCTCAAACTACTATTTTGATTAAAGATGGAAAATCTGGAGGTATAGCCTCTGAACTTTCTGCTTTTGAAGACATGGGTTTCCTATCAAGTTCCAAAAGTGTCATTGATGACGAAGTTGAAATTTTAAAATCCAGAACTTTGGTTGAAAAAACAATCAAAGAAGGGGATTTTAATATAGCTTATATTTCAGAAGGACGTATTAAATCATCTGATGTTTATGGTTCAAATCCACTAGTGTTACTTTTTGAAAATAAGAATGATAACTTGTATAGAAGAGATACGACCTTAAATGTCAAAATTTTATCTTCAAAAGAGTTTGAATTGCTTAATCAGGATCATAATTTAGTAGGGAAGTATCAATTTGGACAAGAAATTAGATCTACTGTTTTAGGGAACTATAAAATATTAAAAAAAGTTGTTTTAGATAAAAACAATAAAGTGCTTCCTGTTAATAGCGGTACTATTATTGTCAATATTTCAGCCACCGAAAAAATAGCAGAAACTTATAGGAATAAACTAACTATAGCTCCTTTAAGTAAGAAGACTAATGTGATTGAAATCTCCTATACTGATCCAGTGAGTAAAAAAGCCAAGGATTTTTTAGATCTTTTGGTGAAAATTTATAACGAGGAAGCAATAGCTGATAAAAATTTAATCTCAGAAAAAACAGCACAATTTATTAATGAGCGATTAGGAATTATTACTAAAGAGCTAGGAGATGTAGAAAAGGAAGCTGAGTCTTATAAAAAGACTAACAAAATTACAGATTTGCCATCTGAAGCAGAATTGTATTTGAAAAATGCCAGCGATTTTAAAACCGAAGAGATTTCAATCGAAACACAATTGCATGTGGTTGATATTATGATTGATCACATGAAATCTAATACAGGCTCTGATGTTATTCCTGCGAACATTATTCCATCTGACAATAATTCTGTTTCGATGATTTCAGAATATAATAATTTAGTGGTGGAACGCGATAGAATTCTTAAAAGTTCCACTCAAGATAATCCTATCGTTGTTAGATTAAATTCGAAGATAGGTGCTATAAAGTCAACTATTAGTGAAAGTCTGAATAAATTAAAATCTTCTTTATCTGTTAAAAGAAGAGATGTTAATCGTCAAGGAGGAGTTTTAAGTGGTAGAATATCGCAAATGCCTAGACAGGAAAGAGAATATAGAGGGATTTTTAGACAACAGCAAATAAAAGAAGAGTTGTATTTGTATCTTTTTAAAAAGCGGGAAGAAACAGCTATTGCCTTAGCAGGAACGGCTCCCATTTCAAAAGTAATTGATACCGCATTTTCTTCTGAAAATCCAGTTTCACCAAATAGACGAGTGTTTTATTTGATTGCGCTTGTTATGGGTTTACTTTTCCCTTTTACCATTATTTATTTGAAAAACTTATGGGATACTAAAGTTAAAAACAGACAAGATGTTGATCGACTTGGAATTCCTTTTATAGGAGATGTGCCACATTCAGATGATAACAATGAAATTATACAATCATCAAGCAGAACTAGTTCGGCAGAAGCCATTAGAATTGTTAGAACCAATTTAGAATTTATCTTAAATGATGTAGAAGATAATAAAGCTAAAACCATATTTTTAACTTCTACCTTGCCTAAAGAAGGGAAAACTTTCATTGCCATTAATTTAGCGGCTACCATAGCGATTTCAGGAAAAAAAGTATTGCTTATAGGTATGGATGTTAGAAATCCTAAACTCGATGAGTATGTTAAATTACCATCTAGAGGTTTAACTAACTATTTGTCATCAAACGATGCTGATGTTCATGATTTTGTAGTTAAGCAAAAAGGATATGAAAACTTTGATATACTTCCGGCAGGTGTTATACCACCTAACCCAGCTGAATTGCTCATGAGCAAAAAAGTTGAGGCAATGTTTACTCAATTCAAATCTGAATACGATTACATTATAGTAGATACTGCTCCAGTGAGTTTGGTGACAGATACATTATTGATTTCTAAAAATGCTGATGCCTTTATCTATGTGGTTCGAGCTAATTATTTAGAAAAAGCATTGCTGAAAACACCAGAAGTATTATATAAAGAAAGCAAATTGCCAAATATGTGTGTGTTGCTTAACGATACTGATACCATAAATGGATATGGTTATGGGTATGGTCAAGAAGTAATTAAAAAGCCATGGTATAAGAGATTTTTTAGTTTTTCTTTCTTTGGATAAGTAAAATAGATTAAATAAAAAAAGAGGCAATTGCCTCTTTTTTTATTTGAAAAACTGATTGTTTTGTATAATCTCTTTCAGGGGTTGTATGTCTTTTAGTAAAACCTTTTTGTCAAAAGAGGCAATGTGTTTTTTATGATGCACATCAGATCCCACAAAATCAAATAAACCTTTCTTAAGTATCTTTTTTGCACATTCTGCTACAGCTTCCCCATAATACCCCACTACCGATAATAAATTGAGCTGAAATAGGCAGCCTGCATTTTTTAATTTTACAAATTCATCAAAATTATTATGATAAAATGTATAACGTTCCGGATGTGCTAAGACGGGTTTATATCCGGCAACCTGCAAGTCAAAAATAATATCATAAAGCTGTATAGGTGCATTTAAATATGACATTTCAACCAATACATAATTGTCTTTTAAAGTTAAAATTTCCCCTTTTTGAAATAAAGAAACAAAATGGTCATCTAATAAATATTCAGACGCCGCCTGAAGAGGAATAGTGATATTGTTTTCTTTTAAACTCGAAATAGTTTCCACTTCCAGTTTTTGAATTTTGTCTTTAGTGTTTTCCCAAAATCCACTAAAAGTGTGGGGAGTTGTAATTAATTTTACCATTCCCATATTTTTTAAACTATTCACTAAAAATATAGTGTCTTCTATGGTTTGAGCACCATCGTCTATGCCTGGTAAAAGATGCGAATGAATGTCTATATGGTTGTCAGGAATTAGATCCTTGAGAATGGTTTTATTTTTTTTGAAAAAAATCACAATAATTTATTTTAACAGATGAACGCAAAAATAAGATTCCTTTTTGGGATTTTTTGGTTTGGGGTGTTTTTATTTAGTTAATCCGTTCTTTTCCTCTACTTTTAAAGGAATTTTATTTTGCTAATGGAATTAAATTTATAGATTTACGAACTAATACCTAATGTTTTTTAAGCATGCAAGAGAAACCAATTAATGATGAGTGGTTGTATGAAATAAATTCAAAATCAAGTTTATTAGAACTTGATTTTAAAGAATTATGGCGTTATAAAGATTTGTTGTTTCTTTTTGTGAAAAGAGATATTGTTACTTTTTATAAACAAACTATTTTAGGTCCCATTTGGTTTATTATTCAGCCTTTAATAACCTCTTTTATTCAGTTTGTTATTTTTAGCCGAATTTCAAATATTCCATCTGATGGAGTGCCTTACTTTTTGTTTGTATTGGCAGGGAATGTTTTGTGGTTTTATTTTTCCGATTGTTTTAAATCGACTTCCGAAGTGTTTAAAACCAATCAAAATTTATTTGGAAAAGTTTACTTCCCTAGGTTAATTATGCCTTTGTCAATTGTAGTTTCTAACTTGGTTAAATTCGCCATTCAGTTTGTTTTTTTTATAGGGGTTCTTTTGCTTTGTATGTATCAAGGTTATAATGTTCATCCTAATTATTATATCATTTATACACCCATTCTTTTGTTGGTTATGATTTTACTTTCCTTAGGATTGGGTATGATTATTACATCTTTAACCACAAAATATAGAGATTTAACTTTTGTTATTTCTTTTGGAATTTCTCTGTATATGTATGTTACACCTATTGTGTATCCTACCTCATTAGCGCTCGAAAAATTACCTGAATCGTTGCACTACCTCGTGTATTTAAATCCCTTGACAAGTATTTTCGATTTTTTTAAGTATGCTTTTTTAGGTAGTGGTGTTGTAGATTTGTTTGGAATCCTATATTCACTTGCTTTTTCTTTAATCATTTTCTTTTTCGGTGTGCTTGTTTTTAACAAAACCGAAAAAAACTTCATCGACGTTATCTAATTATGAGTGAAATTATTTTAAAAGTAGAAAACGTATCTAAACAATATCGATTAGGACAGGTGGGTACTGGAACCATTACTCATGATTTGAATCGCTGGTGGGCCAAAATGCGTGGTAAAGAGGATCCATTTCTTAAAATTGGCGAAACTAATGATCGAAGTATAAAAGGCGATTCAGATTATGTTTGGGCGTTACAGAACATCAATTTTGAAGTGAACCAAGGGGAAGTTTTAGGGATAATTGGAAAGAATGGAGCTGGGAAATCGACACTTCTTAAAATATTGTCAAGAGTAACATCACCAACTACAGGTAGCATAAAAACCAAAGGCAGAATTGCCTCTCTCCTAGAAGTAGGTACCGGTTTTCATCCTGAAATGACAGGAAGAGAAAATATTTATTTGAACGGAGCCATTCTAGGAATGACCAAAAAAGAGATTGCATCTAAAATGGATGAAATTATTGAATTTTCAGGATGTGAACGTTATATAGATACTCCGGTAAAACGTTACAGTAGCGGAATGACTGTGAGACTAGCCTTTGCAGTTGCAGCACATTTGGATCCTGAAATTTTAGTGGTTGACGAAGTTTTAGCCGTTGGAGATGCAGAATTTCAAAAGAAAGCCATTGGCAAAATGCAAGATATGTCTCGAGATGGTGGACGAACCGTTTTGTTTGTGAGTCATAATATGGTAGCAGTGCAATCTCTTTGTACAAGATTAATTGTTGTCGAAAACGGAAATATAAGTTATGATGGTAATGTAGAACAAGGGATTAGAGAATATTTAAATTCAAACAAAATTAATTCCTCATTATATAAAGTAAATCAATTTATTACAGAAAATGATGATACAGAATTCAAATTATTAGATTATAAAATTCATCAAGGAGAGGTAGATAATTACAACTTTTTATCAAATGAAAATATAAATATTAGTTTCAATTATATTGTAAAAAATAATATACAAGGTTTAAGAGTTGGATTTGATTTAATCGATTTGAGTTCAGAAGTAGTTGTCTTTAGAAGCTTTAACGACGATAATAGTCACGCTATTTCGATAACTGATGCTGGTAAGTACTGTTCAAAAGTAATAATTCCGCCCAATTTATTAAAATCAGGACTTTACGGGCTAAAGTTTAGTATAGGAATTCACGCTGTAAGATGGTTGGTACATGATGATGATTTAGTTGTAAATTTCTTCGTAAGTAACAATGATGGAACAAATAAAGCTTATAAAGATCAGAGACCAGGAATAATAATGCCAATGTTAAATTGGGAAAACACATTAATTAAAACACAGATAGATGTATAAAATTTTTAAATTTCTTTTTCATGGATTATTTATTAAAGTAAATAAATTTTCAATGAAAATGATTCAATATTTTGAAAGAAAAGATAATGTTGTTGCCGACAAAAAATGGGATGTGTTATTCGGTAACAATGATAAAATTCTCTTTGATATAGATACAAATCTGAAAATAAACCTTTATAAAGATAGTATTTTATCAAGATTTATTCAGAGAGGTGGATTTGAGGAAGATGAGATAAAATATGTATTAAAAAGCTTGATAGTAGGAGATACTTTTATCGATATAGGTGCAAATATTGGGCTTTTTTCTCTATTAGCTTCAAAAAAGATTGGGGATAAAGGGAAAGTGATTTGCTTTGAACCTGCTCCCGAAACTTATAGAAGATTAAACGAAAATATCGAATTAAATCATATTAAAAACATCGAATCACGAAATGTTGGACTTTCAGATAAAGATGATGAATTAAAATTTTACATATCTGATACCGGTTTTGATGCTTGGAATTCTTTTGCACCTACTAATGATTATAAACTAAGAAAATCAATAGATATAAAAGTGTCTACTTTAGATAAAGAACTTGAGAATTTAGATAAAAGTACAATCAAGCTTATTAAAATTGATGTAGAAGGTTGGGAAAAGTTTGTTCTTCAAGGCGGAAAATCATTTTTTGAAAATTACTCCCCAATAGTAATGGTAGAATTTACCGAAGAAAACACGTTTAATGCAGGATATTGTACTCACGAAATTTTTTATGAAATGGAAAAATTAGGTTATGAATGGTTCAGAATTGAAAACGGAGAGTTAGTTAAAGAAATAAAAAAGATGCATTATCCTTATATTAACTTAATTGCCAAGAAAAAGCTGAATTGATTTAGTTTTTTCAATCATGTGTTTTAAATATCATTTATAAATGAAACTTTCTGTAATTACCATTAATTATAATAACGCTTCTGGTTTACTTCGAACGATACAAAGTGTCAAAGAACAAAACTATTCCGATATGGAATATATTGTTATTGATGGTGGTTCGTCTGACGATAGTGTTACTGTAATTAAAGAACATGAAGCGTTTATCAATAAATGGGTTAGTGAAAAAGACAACGGAATTTATAATGCCTTGAACAAAGGAATAAAAATGGCAACCAGCGATTATTTACTTTTTCTGAATAGCGGTGACCATCTTTATAATGATGATGTTTTAAACGGAATTGATAAATATATCGATAATACTGATATAATTGCTTTTGATATTAATGTTTTAGGACAGGGATTTAATCAGATAAATAAGCATCCGGAGAAGATTAAATTTTCTTATTTGGTCGATGATACTTTAGCTCATCAGGCGGTTTTTATAAAAAGAAGCCTATTTGGCAAAGTGGGATTGTATGATGAAACACTCAAGATTGTAGCTGATTGGAGATTTTTCATTCATGCCATTGTATTTCACAATGCTACGTATAAAGCAGTTCATGAAATTCTCTCCACTTATTATTTAGATGGTATAAGTTCTAGTGCAGAAGGGACTTTCGTAAGGAAAAAAGAACGAGAGAGTGTTTTAAGTCAGGAATTCTCTTTGTTTTATGATGATTATATAAATGCTGAAAAAAATAAACGATTACTGGCAATGAATAGGTTTAAAATGTTGCAGCAATTGGAAAAAAGTTACCTCGGCAGAAAAATAAGTTCGTTGCTGTTGAAATGTTTAACTCAATTTTTTTAAAGACAAATGAAATATTTTTTAAAAAAAGCAGTCAAAAAAATATTAAGGATAAATAATAATAAACTGATCCATAAAACCTTATTGGAGACACTTAAAGAAAACGGTTTGAATGTTGGGGAAAATTTTAATATGCTTCCGGAGTGCATTATCGATTATTCACACTGCTGGCATATTACTATTGGGAATAATGTTACGTTGGCGCCAAGGGTTCATATACTGGCACATGATGCCAGTACAAAAATTCATCTTAATTACACAAAAGTTAAAAATGTAGTTATTGGGAATAACGTTTTTATAGGGACTGGGAGTATTGTAATGCCGGGAGTAACTATAGGAAATGATGTTGTTATTGGAGCAGGTTCCGTAATCACAAAAGATATTTCGGACAATTCGGTCTATGCTGGAAATCCAGCCAAATTCATTTGTACCACTAAAGAGTATGTTGAAAAGCAAAAACTCGAAATGAATGAAAACAACACATTTGGTGAAGAGTATACTTTGAGAGGAAATATAGATCCCAAAATGAAAGAAGAAATGATTGCAAGTGTGAAAATAAACAGAGTAGTCTTTGTGATTTAAAACCAAACTATGATTCCCAAAAAACTTCATTATTGTTGGTTTGGCTATGGTCAAAAGCCCAAAACATTTGAGCTATGTTTGCAATCATGGAGTGTGTTTTGTCCCGATTTTGAAATTATAGAATGGAATGAAGAAAATTCCAAAAAATACGCTGGATCATTTTATAATAATGCTTTACGAAAAAAAAAGTATGCCTTTGTTGCTGATTATATTAGAGCTAAGGTATTGTTTGAATACGGAGGTGTTTATCTCGATACCGATATGTTGTTGCTAAAACCCATCGATGTCATGTTAAGGAATGATTTTTTTACAGCTGAAGAATCAAACGAGAGAGTCGCTTTTGGTTTGTTTGGAGCTGTTCCTGGCCACCGTTTTTTAAAGCACATGGTTGAGTTTTACAACAAAACCGAGTTTAATGCTTTTTCACCACCAGTAATTACACATACTTTTTCACCGTTAATTAATAGACAGAGCCTTATAGAAGGCGAAATCATATTAGATGTTATGTCGTTTTATCCATTATCTTACGAAAACAGGATGAAAGATTATGCAGTATTTATAAAGCCCGAAAGCTATGCCGTGCATTTATGGGATCATTCTTGGGCAAAATCGGAGATGATCGGGATATCAGCGTCGTTTAAAAATTTAAAAGAGGTAGTGATTGATTTTCTTTTTTATGGGTATTCGTTTGCTTACTTTAAAAGATATGGGAAAGAATTTTCCAGAAAGATATACCATCAATTATACACCAAAGCAAAAGGATTATGAAAGTACTGCAAATTACCATATCATCAAAAGGAGGGGCCGGAATAGCCGCTAGGAGATTGCATAATGCATTACTGGAAAACGGGGTAAAAAGTGCTTTTTTAAGCGGGAATTTGACCCTCAATTTTGAAAATGAAATGGTTGAAGATGCTTTCTTTAGCTATAAAAGACCTAATCTTATTCAAAAAACAGTATTTAAATTAAAGACGGTTTTGTTTCCTAATGTAGCTCAAAAATGGAGTTCTCAATTAGAGAAAGTTAAAAAAGAGCTTCATTATGAGGTCATTTCATTGCCTTTTAGTCATTTTAAATTGCATGAGCATCCCTTGGTAAAAGAAGCCGATATTATTAATTTGCATTGGGTGGGCGATTTTATCGATTATCCTTCTTTTTTTAAACATTGCCAAAAACCGATTGTTTGGACATTGCATGATATGAACCCTTTTCAAGGAATATACCATTATAAAAATGATGAAATCGAAAATGAGAAGTATTCAAAAGTTATTGATGATTGTATTAAAACCATAAAATTACAACAAACCAATTTAATTCATAGCGGAACTATTGTTACACCCTCTAAATGGTTGCTTGGTGAAGTGACTCGTTCTTCTTTTTTTGAAAAATTACCTAAAACAGCTATTGTAAATTCGATAGATTTAAATGTATTTAAAATTCAAGACAAAACAAGCGTAAGGAAAGAGTATGGCATTGGTCAAGATGAATTTGTACTTTTATTTGTGGCTGATAGCATTAAAAATAAAAGGAAAGGATTTCATTTGCTAATAGAAGCTTTAAAAATCATTCAAGCTTTAAAAATTACTGTTATAGCTGTTGGTAAAGGGGATTTGCCAATATTTAACAATATAAAAATAATATCTTGTGGTAACATTAGTTCGCCTGAAGAGATGGCAAAATTGTATGCCTTAGCAGATGTTTTTGTTTTGCCAAGTATTGAAGATAATTTGCCAAATGTTATGTTAGAATCTTTTGCCTGCGGAACCCCAATGATTGGATTTCCAATAGGAGGTGTAAGCGAGCATGTTGTTTCAGGACATACAGGTTTATTGGCCAGTAAAGTCGATTCGATAGCTTTGGCAGAAGTTATTATTAAGTTTTCCGAAACAAAAAAAAGTTTTAATAACGAGAGGATTAGGAAATATGCAGAAGGGCATTTTAATTTTAAAAGTCAAGCTCAAAAATACATTGAAATATATAATAATTTAAAATGAGACCATTTTTATCTATCATAACAATTAACTACAACGATGCTGTTGGTCTAGAAAAAACCATTCAATCTGTTATTTCTCAAACCTTTCAGGATTTTGAGTATGTTGTTATTGATGGTAATTCCATCGATGATAGTGTTACCGTTATCCAAAAGTATGAGAATAAAATCCATCATTGGATTAGTGAAAATGACACGGGCATTTACAATGCGATGAATAAAGGAATTCGTTTCGCTAAGGGTGACTATTTTTTATTTTTAAACAGTGGTGATTTACTCAATGGTGCAACTGCATTAAAAGATTTTATTGCCCATCCAGATTTTAATGGTGATATTGTTTATGGTGATTATAAATTTGAAAATGGAGGCAAAGTATATCCTGATTCTTTAACCCCATTGTTTTTTGTAAGGTCTTCTTTGCCTCATCAAAGCACCTTTTTTAAACGTGAAGTTTTTGATAAAATGGGATTGTACGATGAGCGTTATAAAATTGTTTCCGACAGGGCTTTTTTTATCAAATGTTTTTTAAGTAATCAGTTTGTTTTTCAATACATTAATTATGCTCTTACTATTTTTGATTTATCGGGTGTAAGTAATGAACCGCTTCATAAAGAAAGACAAGTATTAGAGAATGAGAAGATGTTTGAAGAATATTATAGTGTTTTTTATCCAGATTATAAAAATATGCTTAGTTTGCAAAGCGAACTCAATCAAACCAAGCAAAAAACAATTCAAGGTATTATGAAGCGTATTGCTAACAAAATTAAAAAAATATGTCAGATCCGTTAGTTAGTGTTGTTATTCCTACCTACAAAAGAACGTATTATCTGAAACAGACTCTTGAAAGTATTCAAAAACAAACTTTTCAAGATTTTGAAATTATTGTTGTGGATGATGGAACTCCAAACGATGATAACTTGCTGCTTTGTAATTCTTTGGACAAAGTGCATTATATTAAAATTGAAAACTCAGGAGGTCCAGCTAAACCTCGAAATGTTGGGATTAAAAAGGCAAAAGGGAAGTACATTGCCTTTGTAGATGATGATGATTTATGGTCGCCAGAAAAATTAAAAAAGCAAGTGGATGTTTTAGATAAAAACCCTGATTTTGGATTAGTTCATGCCTATTGTCAAGTCATCGATGGCGATGGTGTTGTAAAAGATGAAATTACTGGAAGACCAGGTACTCCTCACGTAAAGCATGGAGATGTCTCTTTGAGAATGATGGGAAATTGGACCGTCATGATGCCAACACCTATGGTCAGAAAAGAAGTTATCGATAAAGTTGGTGGATTCAATGAAAATATTCCTGCAGCACTAGAAGATATTGAATATTGGATTAGAACCTCATTTTATACCCAATTTTATTATATTGACGAACCATTGGTGCAATATCGTGTTCATGATCAAAATATGTCCAGTGATACTCTAAAATATCTTCAATTACCATTATATTTGAAAAACATTTTAAGAGAACAATTATCAGTTAAAAGGATCAATAAGAAAGAATATCTGTTTTTATTAAACAATTTGTGTAAAATGCAGATTAACAACATAAAAACAAGTTTTTTCAAAACCATGAAGTATTGTTTTATGTTAGATTTTTTCTGGGTTTTTAAAACTAATAATTTTAAAATGTTAATTTATATTCTTTTCTTTAAAAAATAATTAAAAATGAATACTACAATACTGATTACAGGTGGTGCTGGAAATGTAGGAAGTGCTTTGGCGAATAAATTGTCTGAAAATCCAAATAATTTTATTGTTATCGTCGACAATCTTTCTACCGGTAGTTTGTCAAAAGTGCCTCAAAGTGATAATGTAAAATTCATTAAAGCCAATTCTAATCATTATAATGATATAGTGCCTATTTTTGGAAGGTATAATTTTAATTTTGTGTTCCATTACGCTGCAGTTGTAGGAGTTAAAAGGACTTTAGAAAATCCTATAATGGTATTGGATGACATTGAAGGGATAAAAAATATTTTATCATTATCTAAGAATTCAGGAGTAAAAAGAGTGTTTTATTCCAGTTCTTCAGAAGTTTACGGAGAGCCTTTTGAAATTCCACAAAATGAAAAAACAACTCCATTAAATTCAAGATTACCCTATGCCATTGTTAAGAATGTAGGCGAAGCTTTTTTTAAATCATACTATCAGGAATACGGTTTAGAATATACAATATTCCGTTTCTTTAATACTTTCGGACCTAATCAAAGTGAAGATTTTGTAGTGCCAAGGTTTGTTAAAGCAGCTCTCAAAAACGAGCCTATTTATTTGTATGGAGACGGTTTGCAAACCCGTTCATTTTGTTATGTCGATGATAATATCGATACCTGTATCAAAGCCATGAGTGATGCTAATTGTTTGAATGATGTGCTAAATGTTGGAAGCGATAAAGAAATGACTATTCTTGAATTAGCTCAAAAGGTAATCACTATAGCCAATTCAAGTTCAGAAATCATCCATTTGCCACCATTGGAAGAAGGAGATATGACAAGAAGATGCCCGGATACGGCCAAAATGAAAACTATTTTAGGAAGAGAATTAATTTCATTAGAAGACGGAATTATAAAATTGATTAAGCATTATGAGAATAGGAAATAATCCAAATATTCATAAAACTATTGATTTATCCATTAAGTCACATAGAGTAATTATTCCAGTATACATTCCAAATGCTGAAGGATATTTTGCCGATGCATTTAATGTTTTTAAAGTATGTATAGAATCTTTATTGAAAACAATCAATAAGGATACCGTGATTTCGTTAATATCAAACGCGTCATCTGACGAAGTCAATCAATATATATATCAACTTTGGAAAGATAAAAAAATTGACAGAGCTATTTTTAATACTGAAAATGTTGGAAAAATGAATGCCATTATGGCCGAGACCAGAGCTAGCTTTGAAGAATTCATTACCTATTCTGATGCCGATGTTTTTTTTGATAAAAATTGGTTGCAACAGACTTTTGACATGTTCAAAAATGTGCCAAAAGCAGGGTTTGTTTCTATGAATCCAACACCTAGAAATTACATTCATTCCGATTCGACACTAATAAGTAATTTAAAAACTATATTTTTTAAAAAGCAGAAAACGAGTGCCTTATGTTCTTTTGAAGACTTAGAACATTTTCACAGTAGTATAGGAAAAGATAAATTTTACACAGAAAGCATGTATAATGGAGATGTTTTTTGTGTTAGTAAGCACAATTATATAATTGGAGCAGGACATTTTTGCTGCACCATCAGAAAAACACCAACTTTGAAATTTGTTCCTAAAGAACAATCAAGAATTGGAGTTTCAGGTGGCTCAGAATCTATTTATTTAGATATCCCTTTTGATAAGACTGGTTTATGGAGATTGTCATCTCCAAAAGCTTATGTTTGGCATATGGGAAATGTTTTGGAAAAAGAATGGGCAAATCAAAAAATAGCAGCATTAAACAATTATAGTGAAAATGATTTTACATTTCAAAATATACCATTTAGAGATGTTACTTTTTCGTCTGTTATTCAGCCTTATTTTATAAAAAATAAAATGGTTTTAGTACTTAAGAAATTTAAATTTTTAAAGTAAAAACAATGCTATACCAGCTACGAAAAAAAATCAAACAAATTTTATATTATTTTCTGAATACACCTGAATACAAAAAGGATGTGTTACTGTCGGGATACTCACGAGGTATTCAAAACGTTAGCTTCGAAGGAAAAAATGCAGTTCCGGATCGATGTAATTTTTCAGGAAACATTAAAATAGGTTACGCCACAACCCTTGGATATAATAATTTTTTGGCTGGAAACATTACCATCGGAAAATATTGTCAGATTGGTGCAGATGTAGCAATTCATACCACAAATCACCCCATAAGTTATATGTCAACGTACATTAATTCTAATTTATTTAGTGGGGAATTAAAAAAATTAAAACTAACTAATACCGTAATAATAGGAAACGATGTTTGGATTGGACACAATGTAATTATTGTTGGCAATGTAAACATTGGTAACGGAGCAATTTTAGCTGCAGGAAGTGTAGTTACGAAAGATGTCCTCCCTTATACTATTGTTGCTGGAGTTCCTGCCAAAACGATTAGAAAGAGATTTTCCGACTCCATCATTAAAGAAATTGAAGATTTAAAATGGTGGAACTTGTCTCAAGAAGAGTTGGAAAAAGTTAAACCTATATTCTTTAAAGATTTTCAAAATAAAGAAAGTATTTATGACAACTAGTCCTTATCTCATCGCCGAAATTGGTCAAGCTCACGACGGAAGTTTGGGGATATTACATTCCTATATCGATGCTGTAGCCAAAACAGGCGTGCAGGCGATAAAATTCCAAATGCATATTGCTGAAGCCGAAAGCAGTCAGCATGAACCTTTTCGTGTTAAATTTTCATACGAAGATGATACTCGCTATGATTATTGGAAACGAATGAGTTTTTCCTTAGACCAGTGGAAAGGAATCAAAAAACATTGTGATGAGGTTGGTTTAGATTTTATTTGTTCTCCTTTTAGTAATCTGGCAGTAGATTGGTTAGAAGAAGTGGGAGTTGCATATTATAAAGTAGGTTCCGGTGAAGTAAATAATTTACTATTGCTGGAAAAAATCAGTAAAACGGGTAAGCCTGTCATCATTTCTTCTGGAATGAGTAGTTTTGAAGAGCTAGACAAAACGGTTTCTTTTTTAAAAACTAAAACGGTCGAGTTTTCCATATTGCAATGCACTACTTCCTATCCCACACAACCCGAACAATATGGGTTGAATGTCATTCAAGAACTGAAGAACAGATACAATGTACCTGTCGGTTTTTCAGATCATTCAGCAAAAACGACTACGAGTATAGCAGCTGTTGTTTTAGGTGCTGAAATACTCGAATTTCATATTGTTTTCGATAGAGAAATGTTCGGACCAGATACCAAATCTTCCTTAACAATAAATGAAGTTTCACAAATGGTTGTTGAAGTAAACGAAGTGTTTAAAGCTTTGCAAAATCCAGTAAATAAGAATGATAACAGTTCGTTTTCAGCATTAAAAACTATATTTGAAAAATCATTGGCCATCAATAAAAATTTACCAAAAGGACATGTTTTAACTTTTGATGATTTAGAATCGAAAAAACCAAAAGGTTTTGGAATTGATGCCGTAGATTTTGAAAAAGTGATAGGAAAGACACTAAAGAAAGAAAAATCGCAATGGGATTTTTTAAATGAAGAAGATTTCAATTAACAGATTATGAAGACAAGAAAAATAGCCGTTGTAATAACCGCCAGACCATCCTATAGCCGAGTAAAAACGGTACTTAAAGCCATTAATGAGCATCCCGGCTTAGAGTTGCAGCTTATTGTTGCGGCTTCAGCATTATTAGACAGATATGGTTCGGCTGTCAATTATATTGAGAAAGACGGATTTACCATTGCAGCCAAAGTCTTCAATGTATTGGAAGGAGAAAATCTTACCGCAGCAGCCAAAACTACAGGAATTGGTATTTTAGAAATATCAACAGTTTTCGATAATTTAAAACCAGATATTGTCATAACCGTAGCTGATAGATTCGAAACCATGGCAACAGCCATTTCAGCAAGTTATATGAATATTCCTCTAGCACATATTCAAGGAGGAGAAGTAACTGGAAATATTGACGAAAAAGTGCGTCATGCCATTACCAAACTTTCAGATTATCATTTTGTCGCTTCAGATGATGCTAAAGAACGCGTTATAAAATTAGGAGAAGATCCTAAATATGTTTTCAATACAGGTTGCCCTTCCATCGATTTGGCTTTAGGGGTAAAAGAAAAAGGGAATTTGTCTTTCAATCCGTATGAAAAATATGGGGGAGTAGGAGCCCAACCAGATTTGTCTAATGGATATATTGTAGTCATGCAACATCCTGTGACCAATGAATACCAAGATTCCAGAAAACATATCGAAGTCACCCTCGAAGCTATTCACCAATTAGGAATTCCAATCTTATGGTTTTGGCCTAATGTTGATGCTGGTGCCGATGGAACTTCGTCAGGAATTAGAGCTTTTAGAGAGAAAAATACACTTCCAAATGTCCATTTCTTTAAGAACATGGAAGGTCAGGATTTCCTCGAATTACTGCAAAATAGTAACTGTTTAGTTGGGAATTCAAGTGTAGGAATTCGCGAATGTGCCTTTTTAGGCGTACCGGTTGTAAATATTGGAACGCGTCAAAATAAAAGAGCTAGAGCTGGCAATGTGGTCGATGTTACTTACGATGTAAATGAAATTACCAGTGCTATCACAGCGGCAATACAAAACCCGAAACCGGAAGGAGAATCGATATATGGAGAAGGTAATTCGGGTGAAATAATTGCAAATTTATTGAGCGAGATTCCGTTGCAGTTTCATAAAACTATTATGTACTAAATGAAAATTTTAGCAATAATTCCAGCGCGTGGTGGGTCGAAAGGTGTTCCAAGAAAAAATATCAAACTTTTAGGGAACAAACCCCTATTGGCGTATACTTTCAATAGTGCTAAAGAAAGCCATTTTTTATCCAAAATAATCCTTTCCAGTGAAGATGCTGAAATTATTAATGTAGCCCAATCGATTGGATTGGAAGCTCCATTTGAAAGACCCGCTAATCTGGCTCGAGATAACTCATCAAGTATAGAAGTAGTCCAACATGCCATTGATTTCTTTGAAGAAAAAGGAGAAAAATTTGACGCCGTTTGTCTATTACAAATCACTAGCCCGTTTCGCGAAAGGGGTTTTGTAGATAAAGCAATACAAACATTCATAGACAAAAACGTGGACTCGCTTGTAAGTGTATTAAAAGTGCCTCACGAATTCAATCCACACTGGACATTCGAAGCAAATTCTGACGGATTATTATCCATTGCGACGGGTGAAAAAGAAATCATCAAAAGAAGACAAGAATTACCCGATGCCTATTTTAGAGACGGGTCTGTTTATATCACTAAAGTTGATGTCATAAAAAAGGGAAGTTTTTTTGGTGAAAGCTTAGCTTTTATCGAAAGCAACCCGGATTATTATGTCAATATCGATACCATGAACGATTGGGAACAAGCTGAAAAAATGTTACCTCAAATAGCACCTTTTTTATCATGTGCGGAATAGTCGGAATTTTAGGTAGAAATCCTCAAAATAAATCGGTGTTGCAACACATGTTGAAAGCACAGCAACATCGTGGTCCTGATGCAACAAACTATTGGGATGATGGTGCTGTTTTTTTAGGTCATAACAGATTGAGTATAATAGATTTGTCGGATACCGCAAATCAGCCCATGGAAAGTACTTGCGGTCAGTTTGTGATTGTTTTTAATGGTGAAATTTACAATTACATTGAACTAAAAAAAGAACTATCCAACGATTATTCATTTAGAACCAAATCAGATACTGAAGTTATTTTAGCTGGATACAAGAAATGGGGAAAGGCGGTATTAAATCATCTGAACGGCATGTTTTCTTTTGCCATTTGGGACAAAAAAAATCAAACTATTTTTGTAGCCAGAGACCGTTTTGGAGTCAAACCATTTTACTATGCCATTTACAATAATCAATTTTACTTCGCTAGTGAAATAAAAACCCTTTGGGCAGCAGGAATTCCAAAAAAAAGACATGAAAAAGTATGGGCAAATTATTTAGTTCATGCTTCTTATGGAATGCCCCATGAGACTTTTTGGGATGGGATTCATCAGATTCCAGCGGGTCATTACGCCGAAATTCAATCCAATCATACTATTGCCGAAATAAAAACGATTGCCTGGTATGACTTTGTAAACAATATAAAAAACACTCCACAACAAAGTATAAACGAATTAAAGGAAAACTATTTAACCTTACTGCATGACGCTATTAAATTGCGTTTCAGATCTGACGTTCCGGTTGGAATGAATGTAAGTGGTGGTTTAGATTCTTCAACACTCATACTTTTAGTGCATCAGTATTTACAGGATGCAAATGATATTGAGGCTTTTACTTTTTACTCTGGAAACAAAGCTTATGATGAGTTGCCCTGGGTGGAGCAAATCATGAGTAAAACCCCGTATAAATTAAATGAAGTTAAGCTTAATGTAGCGGAAATACCAACATTAATAAGTGAAATTTCGGATATTCAAGACGAACCCTTTGGAGGTTTCCCAACCTTAGCCTATAGTTTGCTTTTCAAAGAAGCCAGCAGTAAAGGGATAAAAGTATTGCTCGACGGTCAGGGGATGGATGAAGCATGGGCTGGGTATGATTATTACCATAATCAATCCAATTCAGTCATACAAGGTATAAACAGCAGTCCTGTGAGACCGGAAATTTTAGACGCAAATTTTAAAGCATTATCGGAGAAAGAAAATTACCTACAGCCTTTTGATAATAATTTACAAAACCTGCAATACAGAGATTTATTTTATACTAAAATACCTAGAGCTTTGCGTTTTAATGATCGAATTAGTATGAAATACGGCACCGAATTACGAGAGCCTTTTTTAGATTACCGATTGGTTGAACTGGCCTTCGCTCAAAAGGAAAGCCTCAAAATGCACGAAGGAAAAACAAAATGGCTGCTTAGAGAATTGGTAAAAAAATATTTAGGAGATTCTGTGGCGTTAGCTCCTAAAAGAGCATTGCAAACACCACAAAGAGAATGGATCGCCAATGAATTGAGAGATTATGTTTCTGCCCAAATTGATGTATTTGCTTCAGCAGATTTTGTAGACAAGCAAAAAATAAATACCCTTTGGACTGATTATTTGAACGGGAATCAGGATAATAGTTTTTATATTTGGCAATGGATAAATCTATCTAAAATAATGGAGTAATCTAGCATGCAAAAAACAAAATAATATTATTTTTTCCAGACGGAGTAGGGATTAGAAATAATTTAGAGATATATAAGATTATATGCAAAATACAACACCAATAATTTCATTTGTAAGTCCAGTTTATCGGGCCGAAAAAATTCTTAACAAGCTTGTTGAAGAAATTCAAAAAGTAATGTTGGAAATTAATGAACCCTACGAAATTATATTGGTCGACGATAGAAGTCCAGATAACAGTTGGCAAGTCATGCAAAAGCTTTCTGAAACTTTTCCTGAAGTAATGAGTGTTAGGTTAAGCCGAAATTTTGGGCAACATCCAGCTATTATGGCAGGATTGTCTCAAGTAAAAGGCGAATGGATTGTTGTTTTAGATTGCGACTTGCAAGACCAACCCAAAGAAGTTGCAAAATTATATACTAAAGCTAAAGAAGGTTATGATGTCGTTTTAGCCAAAAGGAAAAATAGGCAAGACAGCTTTTTTAAAAGAAAAACATCACTCATTTTCTCAAAAATATATAGTTTTTTTACTGATACTTTATATGATAACGAAGTAGCAAATTTCGGAATTTATAACAAAAAAGTAATCGAAGCCATTCTTAATATTTCAGATTATATAAAGTTTTTTCCACTATTTGTAAAATTTGTAGGTTTCAATACAACTGCTATCGAAGTCGAACATGCATCACGAGAGGAAGGAAAATCGAGTTATAGTTTTGTTAAGTTGTTGAGTCTTGCCTTTAACTCTATAATCTCGTTTTCAAATAAACCATTAAAACTTTTTGTGAAATTTGGACTGTTCATTTCTGTAATTTCATTTCTATTAGGTGTTTATAATATTTATTTAGCAATAACAGGTCAAATTAAAGTTTTAGGATACAGTTCTATAATTGTTTCTATTTGGTTTTTATCCGGAGTAATTATAACAACCATAGGTGTTTGTGGTATTTATGTTGGCAAAATATTTGATCAAACCAAAAATAGACCAGTATTTATTATTGATGAAATATTATGATAAAAAAACTCGATTGGGATTCTGATTTTTTTAATTTAAAAATTGGCGAAGTGTGTATAGAAAATGAGGGTTTTGAAGTAAATGATACCTCGTTTGATTTGTTATATGTAAAAAGTAAAAACGAATTTGAAATAAAGATAAGTGGATATGAAAATACATTCTCTGACCAAATTCTTATTTATAGTAAAGATTTAAAAGATACAGGGATTGAAGTTGTTGAGCCTAATATAATTCCCTTTAAAGAAACTCATTTCCCAATTGAAAAATTATATGAATTGGCCTACATTGGAGGGAAGTTTAGTAGATTTAATCTTGATGAGAAATTTGATTCAGAGTATTTTAAAAAACTCTATAAAATATGGATTGACAATTCTCTCAACGGAACTCTTGCTGATGAATTATTAATTTATCAAGAAAATGGGGAGTTGGTCGGTTTTGTGACCTACAAAACAAATAAAGAGGTCTTAACTTATACCTTGTTGGCCGTTTTGCCCGAACACAAAGGAAAAGCTATTGGTGCTAAATTGTTTGAATTTGTGGCTCAGAAAATGGCTAAAAAAAGTATTACAAAACTAACATTGCCCACACAAATATCTAATGTGGGAGCTTGTTATATCTATAATAAATTAGGGTATACTATTTCAGAGAAAACATATATTAAACATTATTGGAAAATATGATTCCATTTAACAAACCTTATTTAACAGGCAAAGAAACACAGTATATAGAAGAAGCGG
>JASLID010000154.1 GCA_030153045.1 Flavobacterium sp. | reverse complement strand
GCTTCGAAATCGCCCAGGGCCGGCTGGGGCCAGGCCGGATTCACCACTGCATGCGCGCCATCGGCGTGGCCGAGCGGGCATTGGAATTGATGTGCCAGCGCTTAGGCAGCCGGGTCGCGTTCGGCAAGAAGATTTCGGACCAGGGCGTGTGGCGCGAACGCATCGCCGAATCGCGCATTCAAATCGATACCGCGCGCTTGCTGACGCTGAAAACCGCCTCGCTGATGGATACGGTAGGAAACAAGCATGCACAGGCGGAAATCGCCATGATCAAGGTGCTGGCCCCGAATGTGGCGCAACAAGTGCTCGACTGGGCGATTCAAGCGCATGGCGCGGCTGGCGTGTCCGATGAATTCCCGCTCGCTTACCAGTGGGCCGGCAACCGTACCTTGCGCTTGGCCGACGGTCCCGACGAAGTGCACCGCAATGCCATCGCGAAACTGGAACTGGCCAAACACATGAAGGTCGACGCCAGCCTGGAGCTGCCCGTCACGCGCAGCTGAGCGTCAAGACAGGCGAGGTGTTTTTTGTTCAATGTACCACTTCGTCTTGTCCGCACGTAAAGTACTTTCAAGAAAGCCTCCGCTCGGCTACCATCAGGCATACAGCGACGACCGGAGGCATTCTCGGTGCGGTTTTTTTCACGGCAATCTCTTCCTTCCATCCGTTCGAAAACGGCCACGCTGGTGCTGGCTTGCCTGCTGCCGACCCTGATCGGTTTTGCCGCCCTCACCTACGACTCGTACAAGCGCGAACGCAGCAAGCTGCTGCTCGATGCCGACCGCATGGGCAAGTCGCTGCTGGCCGCCGTCGAACGCGACCTGGAGACGGCCGAGACGGCCGCGCGCGCGCTGGCCAGTTCACCGAGTCTGGCCAGCGGCGACCTGGCCGCGTTTCACGCCCAGGCGCGCAGCATCCTGCGTCCGGAACTGTCGGCCGTCGCCTTTGTGTTGAGCGATGGTCAAGGCAAGCCCCTGCTCCATACCCGCGTCGCTTACGGCAACGCCCTGCTGCCCAACGCCAACGCCGACACCATCCGCAAAGCGTTCGCCAGCGGCGACGCCCACACCTCGGACCTGTCGCGCAGCGCGCCCGAGCAACCGTTCCTGGCCTCGGTCGATGTGCCGGTCTGGCGCGATGGCAAGGTCGCCTATGTGCTCTCGGCCCAGCTCTCGCCGACCCGCATGACACCGTTGATCAAGGACTTGAATTTGCCCCCCGGCTGGCATGCGGGCGTGCTCGATGGCCAGAACCGCATCGTCACGCGCACGCGCGATCCCGAGCGCTGGGTCGGCGCCAAGACCAATCCCGGCTTGATCGCCGCCCTGGAAAAAAACAGTCACGGCGTACTGGACCTGGTCACGCGCGAAGGCTTGGATGTGCTGATCGTCTACCAGCGCTCGGCGCGCCGCGGCTGGGTCGTCAATATCGGGGTGCCGCGCGACGTCACCATCGCCGGCTTGCGCGCATCGATGTCGAACCTGTTCCTCAGCGTTGCCGGTCTGATGGCGATCGGCTTCTTGTACGCCTGGGTCATCGGCGGGCGCATCCGGCGCTCGGTACGGGCGCTGTGCGAACCGGCCAAGGCGCTCGGCCGCGGCGAACCGGTGATCATTCCAGCCATGCGCGTGCGCGAGGCTGCCGAAGTGGGCGCCGCGCTCAAACAGGTCGAAGCGCAATTGCAGGCGCACCGCACGGGCTTGGAAGAGCGCGTGCGCGAACGCACAACGGAATTGCAGAACGCTTACGCCCTGCTGGAAAACGTGTATGCGACCGCGCCCGCCGGGCTGGCCCTGCTCGACACCGAACTGCGCATCGTGATGATCAACGATTACCTGGCCCGCATCAACGCCAAGTCGCCGGCCGAGCACATCGGCTTCACGCTGCCTGAATTACTGGGGCCGATGGGCGTCGAATACGAACGCGCCTACCGCCAGGTGCGCGATACGGGCCAGCCGCTGCTCAATGTGGAAGGCCATGGCGACGTGCCTTATGATCCGGGCGTCATTCACCATTGGCTGTGCAGCTACCATCCTGTTTACAACCGCGAACACCAGCTGGTGGGCGTGAGCGGCCTGGTGCTCGATGTGAGCGAGACCAAGCGCCTGACCGACCAGCTGCGCGACGTCAGCGAGCAATTCCACGCGCTCTACGAAATGTCGGGCGACGCCCACATGCTGGTCTCGCCCGAGGCAGGCTTCATCAGCGGCAACCGGGCGGCCGCCGCGCTGTACGGCTGCGCCAGCGTCGACCAGTTCATGCAGCTCTCGCCCGCGACCACCTCGCCCGAGTTTCAGCCGGACGGGCGCCGCTCATCCGAAAAGGCCGAGCAATTCATGCGCTATGCGCTCGAACGGGGCAGCCACCAGTTCGAATGGCTGCACCAGCGCGTGGACGGCACCCTGTTCCACGCCGACGTCATGCTCACCAGTCTGAATGCAGGCGGCAAGGCGGTCTTGCAGGCGACCGTGCGCGATATCAGCGGACGCATCGTGGCCGAGGCGCGCATGCAGTCGCTCAATGAACAATTGGTGCAGGCGGTGGAACGGGCCGAGACGGCCAACCGCGCCAAGAGCGAATTCCTGGCCAATATGAGCCACGAAATTCGCACGCCGATGAATGCGATCATGGGTCTGGCGCGCTTGCTGGAAGAGTCGCCCCTGGCGCGGCGCGAGCGCAGCTACGTGGCCAAGATCAAGATGTCGACCCGCTCGCTGCTGGGCATTTTGAACGACGTGCTCGATTTCTCGAAAATCGAAGCGGGCCAGATGCGCCTCGAATACACCTCGTTCCGGATCGACCAAGTGCTTGACAGTATTTCGGTTCTGCTTGCGCCGAACGCGGTGGCCCAGGGCTTGGAACTGGTGTACGACGTCGCGCCCGACGT
>JASLID010000153.1 GCA_030153045.1 Flavobacterium sp. | reverse complement strand
CTTTACACGACGCTCATTCCGATGCTCGTCCTTTACGCGGCCTTCTTTTTCCGCCGCTTTTCACCGGCCACTCTGTATCACGTCGAGACCGGCCTGTACCGGCACGCCGTATTTCTGTTGTGGGTGTCGGCGCTGCTGTTGCTGTTGCTGGGCCGGCCCGACCCGTCGGGGCGTTTGACCATGCCCGGCATTGAAAACACGATCTGGGTGTCGCGCTATTTCGGCACCCTGTCTGTGGTGGTGTTTTGCAGCGCGGCGCGGCGCCCCTGGCGCAACGGCTGGCAGTTGATGACGCTGGCATTGGCGCTGATCACGATGCTCATGGCTGGTTCGCGCGCCCCGCTGCTGGCGCTGATCGTGGTGCTGATCGTCTACAAATACCATTATTCGGGCAAGTCTTCGGCCTCCATGGTCTTGGCCGCGCTGGTGGTGTTCCTATGCATGGCTTACGTGGCGGTCGGCGGTTATGTGTTCGAGACCGGCTTCTATTCCCTGTATGACCGCCTCAGCCTTCTCGGTGCGTTCAAAGATGCGGCCGCGTTCCCGCCGCACGGCTTCGGGGTGGCCTCGTTCGGCATTCGGACCACTGGCACCGACTACCTGTTCTATCCGCACAATCTGCTAGCCGAAGTGTTCTTTGAGCAAGGCTATCTGGGCCTGGGTCTGCTACTGCTGCTCATCTTCTATTTGATCCGCTACTTCCAGTTCGACCTGCGTGGCTACCTGTTAATTTATTTCTTTATCAATAGCCTGGGTAGCGGCGATATTCCCAGCAATAATGCCTTCTTCATTTTGGCCTTCCTATGCGCCCTGCCGCTCGGGCAGGCACGACGCCAGGATCAGTCGTTGGTACCGGCGGCGGGAGTGGCGCCATGAGCGGTCGCGGTCTGTTCCTGCTGCACGAGGGCGTGGGCCCGACCATTTTCGCCTCCCAGGTGATGGAACACGCGCTGGCCATGCGCGCGCAAGGCATCGATTTTTCGGTCCTGTCGTTTGAAGTGTTCCGGCGTCAGCGCGCCGCCAGTGCGGCGAATCTGGCGCGTATTGGCCGCAACTATCCGGCACAGGATGTGACGCTGCGGAATGCGGTCAATATGTATTTGCCGGGCTCGACCCTGATCAACGCGCTCTTGCTGCTGCGCTTTCTGCGCGCGCAGCGCGGCCGCTTTGACTTCATCCACGCGCGCGCCGATTACAGTGCTTTCCTCGCCTTGCTGACCAAGCCGCTCCATGGCTTGCCCGTCATCTGGGATTGCCGTGGCGACGCGGCCGGCGAGCTGGCCGACAGTCTGGGGCGTAAAGGGTGGCTGCTGCGCGCCACCCTGGGTACGGCATTGCGCCTGCGCCAGCGCCTGTTCTCGGGCTTGTGCCGGCGCCACGCCGATGGCGCCATTTTCGTCAGTGATGCCTTGCGCGCGCAGCACGCGGCGACCCTGCGCAGCTCCAATTGCGTCGTGGTGCCGTGTCCGGTGCCGGAATCGAAGTTCTTTTACGACGCGGCACTGCGCACGGCTGCCCGCGCCAGCTACCGGATCGAGGACGATCAACACGTCTATGTCTATTCCGGCAGCGTGGTTGCTTACCAGGGCTTGGGCGACCAGCTCGGCGTGTATCAGGCCTTGCTGGCGCGCCCGCGCAATGTGATCCTGTTTGCCACCTCCGATCCGGACCAGGCGCGCCTGACCTTCGGGGCGCTCGATCCGGCGCGCTTTCGCATTGTCAGCGTCGGCTACGAACAAATGAATGCCATATATAATCTCGCCGATTTCGCGTTCATGCTACGCGAGCCCAAGCACCTTAATTGGGTCGCCTCGCCCACCAAGTTCGGAGAATACTGTCTGACCGGTCTGCCCGTGATCCTCAACGATACGGTCAGCCAGGCCATGCACAATGCCCGGGAGCTCGGCAACTACGTGCACATCGACCAGGTATTCGAGGCCGAGCGCCTGCCGCCCGAACGCCGACAAGCGGTGGCCCTCGGCGCCCTGCAGCGTTATGCGCGCAGCGCCTCGGTCGCCGTCTATCAAGGCTTGTACGCGGCGGCGCGCGGTCCAAGCCAGACCCAAATTCATCAGGCGGAGAAACAATGAAAACCAGGCAAGTTAGCAGTGCAGGCAGGCCCATCGGCTTTGTCTTCACCAATTTCAACAACAGCAGATTCACCCTGCAAGCGCTCGAATCGATCTTCACGGCGGCCCCGGCGCGCTGCGTGGCGGTGGTGGTCGACAATGCGTCGCGCCCCGAGGAAGTGGCGTTGTTGCGCGAAGCGGGCGCCATTTCGCCACGCGTGCATTTGATCGAAAATGCGTGTAACGTCGGTTATTTCCCTGGCTTGAACATTGGCATTGATTTTTTGCGCGCGCAGGAGCCCGATATTGATTTGATGGTAATTGGCAATAACGACCTCGTATTCCCACCCGATTTCGTCGATGCCCTCGACCGTCAGGAAGCCTTGATCGAGCGCTATCCTGTCATTTGCCCAGACCTGCTCACGCTCGACGGTGTGCACCAGAACCCGCACGTGCTCGAGCGCGTGTCGCGCACCAGGGAAATCGTCTGGGACTTGTATTTTTCGAACTACCATCTAGCAGTTCTGATCCGCAAGGCGGCCGCCCTCACGCGCCGCTTGACCGAACGAAAGGATTACTTGGGCCACCGTCAGGGCGGACCGATTTACATGGGCTATGGCGCCTG
>JASLID010000168.1 GCA_030153045.1 Flavobacterium sp. | reverse complement strand
GACGCTTGGTTTCTTGCCCCGGTCGCAATCCTTTCTATTTCGTCCGTCTTGAGATCCCGTGACGCATGGAGTGTTCCCGCCTACGTAGTCCTAACCTGCGCGTCCGTCGTCGCTCTTGCCGCCACCCTCCCGCAGATTCCTTGGAAGTTCCCAGACCTGAGTTATGGCGTCTACATCTATGGCGCAGTTGCCCAAGGGTTCACGCTTCGGCTTGGGCTCTCTGGCATGCCACTCTTTGCCGCCACGTTCGCGATCCTAGGCGTTCTCGCTGTTGCGTCGTGGTATTTGGTGGAGAAGCCGATACTGACGCACAGAAGGAAATGGACGGTTTGGCAGTGGGGGAAGCTGGCGGAGGTTTGAATATGAATGAAGAAACAGCGCAGGAATTGATAGCAGTTCTCAGAGAGATCAGTGGACACCTAAAGGAGATTCGTGGTTATCAATACATGGATGCGAGTAGGCGAACTGAGTTAGAGCAAAAGCGGTTCAGGGCGAAACGAGAAAGGGAGTGGGCAGAGCAAGGCCAGGAACGGGATAGGATTCTCAAAGATCGAGGCGCAGGGGAATGACAAATGGAGTGGAGTAGTCAGTTCGACCAACACGACGACGGGGACATCGGGCTAGAGCATTGCGGCTCCTGCTTTTGGAATTACACAACTAAATGCAAGTGCGGAGGTCGCATTCACAACGAGTTCTTTGACGAAGGATGGAGCGACGTGATATTAACTTACTGGTGCGACCAATGCGGAGACAACCAAGAGGTGTTTAAGCCCGCGCCCACGGAACAAACCCCTGACCGATCATGTCACGAACCCGAACCGCGCCCTGAATCTCATAGCTGACCGTACCAGCAAGCCAGACCTGAGAAGTTCCGGTCACCGCGAAGGTTGCGGTTTGAGTGGCAATCGCGGCAATCGTCTTGTCCTCAAGAGCGGCAATCAGCACGGTCGTACTCACCGCCTCGGAATAGTTCCCAAAGCCTGAGCCGGCAGTCGCGCCAACACCAACACCGACAACCGCAAGCCAACCTATGACAATCTCGTTGTTATGGGTTGGCGTGATAGATGCCGCGCTGATCGTGCCACCACCTGAGCCATCGGTGACCGCGTGTTGATCTATGCCAAAACCTGTCGCGTACTCCCTGACCACGATAGATCCCGTGACCGACGTACTTGTTGTGACCGTGACGGTTGTCGCCCCAGCAGTGGAATTTGCGGAGGCGTAGAAAAGCCCTTTGATCGTCAGCCCAATCGTTGAGGAGTAGCCATCAATCAGGGTGTACGTGTTGCCAACGTTGTCAACGATGCTCGAAACAGTCGGGTCAGAGCTCCATGCCAAGCAAACGACAATAAGTGAACCCGCAGCGGTTCCAGCCCCAAAAGGTGTATTGGCAAGCGTCGTGCTTGCGCTAGAAGTGCCCGTCGCGGTTTGTGAAGGGTTCATTTCACGCTGATAGGCTCAGGCATACGGGAGAGTTTTTCCTGCATCTCTGCCTCGCGCTTGCTATCCTTCTCTTCTTTCGTGGTGTCTGGGCTATCGGATTCCCAAACCTCAACGAGAGGATTCTCGTATTCGCCATTCCACCAGTTTGGATAGAGCTTGCGCTGAATAAGACCATCGGTCAAAAGGAGTAACGCCTCGTTGTCTCCAGCCTCGCGAGCAAAGACCGCTTTCTTGCCGTTGCGGAACAGGCAATGCTTGTAGATCGTCTTGGGTGCGTCTTCGATTACTTCGGACTTTTTCATGGCTTATTGAACAACGATGTAGTAAGAGACCTTCACGCGGCAAGATCCAGTAGTGGGCACCGAACACGTAATGCGCAGGTCTTCAGCATCAGCCCCGATGCCGATGATACCGGAGCCATCACCATGCACGAGCCCAGAGCCAGGAGGGACGCCCGGGTGTGTCAAGACAACCCCCGTAGTCGTCGGAGTGGTTGAAGCCCCGAGCCCAACCCGCACCGCGACATTGACCGTATTGGCGTTGTCGCAGTCGAACACGATATGGGTGACGATGATCTTCTGTGAGGAAGTCGCCGTCACGATAGCTGTATCTGTTTGGGCAGCCGTGTACGCCGCCTCGATGGTAACAATGTTTGGGTGGCCACCCATGACGAACGGGACGCCCGAACGAGCAAAGAGCCAGTTGACGCGATCCGCAGTGCCTACAGCTGTTGGCTGAGCGCCATGAACCACCGCGAACCCGCCCATCTTGACCGGGTTCCCAGAATCCACCGCGTCATTGGCGATATTGCCAACAATCATGTGGTTCCCCGCAAGATCGGTCGCAAAGGGAGTGTAATCACCATCAGCGCTAAACGTCGCCTGGGCAACGTTCGCAACCGCGAGCGACATGACCCCAACGTCGCCGCTTGTGTGAACCGCGTCCTCTGCCTTTCCGAGATTGGTAGCGCCCGTGCCTGGAATGACCGAGGTGACATCCACGTCGCCAATATCAATCCCTGAGTTTGCCGAGAGCTTACCGATAGCGTTTGTGCCCGCCGGAAGCGGAATGTCTGTGGCAAGGCTCACGCGTTGAACGTTCGCGGCATCCGCACCAGTTCCCCCAGCTACCCCAGCCTGACCAACAACGAGGTTGACTTTTGCCCTGTCGGATTCATCCCAATCATCAATGATCTGAAGAGCGATAACGTCGGGTGAATCCGTGGCCGCAATGTTCCGAGTCGTGAGAGCGCTTGAAGCCCCGGCACCGCCTGAGATTCCTGCTTGTCCAGCGATTGGGTTGACTTTGCACCTATCAGTTTCGTCCCAGTCGTCCATGATCTGGAGCGCCGTAACTTCTGGAGAGTCGGTGGCCGTGATCGTGCGCAAGGATCCCGCTGTAGACGCGCCCGCGCCCGAAGCCGCAGTCGTGCCCGCCACGCTCGCAACGTTGACGTTGGCCGTAGGGCCACCACCACCACCCGCCGTATTGGCTAGGATGCCTTTTGCGACCGCAATAAGGGAGGCAACGTCAGTAGAGGCCGTAGCCGCCGCATCTGCCTTTGAACCGAGGTTGATAGAATCTGACATCAGCAAACCACCACATTGTATTGAGCGTTCACCGCGCAGGTACCAGAAGCGACAATCACAAGGTCAGAGAACCAGGGCACTTCCCACGTCTCGTTCTGACCGTTCACGAGCACCTTATCGTAGAGCGTCGAACTTACAGCCCCGGTCAATGAGAGGTCGTACCTGACGAGCCGAACGTAGACGAGTTGCCCGGTCGTTCCCTCGTTGGTGACCCTGAAATCTACGCGCTGTTGCTGGTGATCCCCTACGCCCGTCCAGCTTGTAGAGCCCATCACTCGAAGGACATCGGTGCCAACGGAAACGCTCTGAGGCGCAACGGCTTTAAGGAGCGGGTATGCCATTCTTACCCTTCCTATTACGAGCCGTAGACTAGACTGGGTTAGTTGCCAACGCCCATTTTCTCGCGGATCGCAGGGACAAGACCAGTGGTTGAATCCCCGTCCTCTGGTTCAGAATCTGGGGCGTTTACGTTCGCCCCAAGCAAGATATAAAGCCTTAGCGCAGCCTTTTGAACCTTGGTCAACTCCTCATCTTTGCCTAGTTCTAGTTGCGACTGGACTTGTATCGGGAGCATTGTCAAGCCTAAATTGTTGCGCCCTTCCTGGGTGAGCACGTTGAAGCCTTTGCCGTATGCCTTGCCTGTAAACACGTTGGCCCCAGCCCGCACGGTTGGCGATACCTTGCCGCCGAGGTAGTCCTCAAAGGTTCGGAGAGTTTGCGGATTGGTGTACCCACCCTCGCGAGACGAACCCGCGATAGCTTGAATGACAACACGAACCGGAGAAAGCATGCCGCCCAGTGGATCAATCCAAGTCCCGCCAGGGGTCTTGATCTGCCCCCACTTTGTAGACATTGGATTCCACTCAACCTCCATACCCTGAGATTCAGCAGCCTTGAGAGTTGCAGTCGCAACACCGGCCACAATTGCGTAATCCTTGATGATCGAAGCCGCAAGTTTAGGATTTGACTTTAGCGCCTTTACAAACCGCTTCGGCCCGCCGTAGGCGAGTTGCCACCGCGAGACCATGTAAGAAGGAGCAAAGAATACGGGCACGTTCTTATTGATGTTCCTGAGCCCGCCCGCTATCTTGTTGGTTCCGTGCCCGGTCATCACGTTTACCCAGTCGGCAATCTCCTTGCCCTGTGCCAGCGTCAGTTTCTTGCCGGGTCTGCCCATGAACCCGGATTCAGCCGCGTTGACCGCCTTAGCGAACAACTCCATGCGCAGAGACGAAAGGTAGCCACCCTGAGCCCTTGCAGACGCAGCGAACGGGTTCAGCCCGACTTTATGGCCAACTTTACCAACTTCCATCGGACTCGCAATAAGCCTGGACACCCCGAGATCCATTGAAATGTCAGTAATCGGCCCGGTCTCAAGTGCTAACTTTGAAGCGTTGGCAAAGTCCCACATATCCCCGGCCACTCCACCGCGCGCCGTCCTGCGAAGCCTAGCGACGACCGCCCGGTATCCTTCAGCACTTTTGGCCGCCCTAAGCATTTGACCCGTCGCCCGCGCCGACATGATCGGATGCGCGATCAAGGGGAATAGCCCTTGGTTGAGAGGTGGAGAAAGGTCAGCAGAAGCCACGAAGGTTCGCGGCACGTTAAAGACCTCTTTGGCGATCTTCTCACCGAGTCCCATCTTTGACCACTCTTCAGCAGCCCGGGCCGTGTCGATCATCTCCTTTGCCTCAACACGCAAGGACTCACGACGAATCATCGCATCCTCTAAAGCTGGTGGAGTTTCACGCGGCTTGGCTTTCTTTTTGAACTCACCCGCCTTGATACCATCCTCAAGGTCTTTGATTGACTTCTCTAGCCGCCTCTTTGCCGCAGGGTCAACAAGATCGGGGTTCAGGTCGAATAGCTCTTTCTTGAGATCCCGCGCCCGCCTACGTGCCTCACTCTCTGTCCGTGGTTTGTATTCATCGAACTCACCCGCCAGAATCCGGTGAATCTCATTATCGGTCAGCGAAGGATCAATGTCCTTTTGAAGCCGTGAGACAATCTGAGCAAGGCTCATCCCGGCTTCATCAAGGTAGGACTTCACCACCAGCTTAATATCTGGCGCAATGTCGGTAAGAATCTCAACCGCACGAGCTCCGCCAGTGACCCCGAACGGATCGGCCGACATGCGCGACGAACCGCCCGACATGAGCCGCGTCTTGATTCTTTCAATCGCCTCAGTTCGGGTCTTGACAATCCCTTCTTTCTTGACCGTGCGCTGTGCTTCTTGGTTCAGCTTCGCGGTTGCGCGTTCTGCCTCACGCCTTGCGGCATCACCCTTGATCCTGGCAATCTCTGCGTCTTGCTCAGCAATCCTATCAGCCATCTTCTGAACACGCTCAGCCTCTTCGGTCGTCAGTTTGCGCTTAACCGCCCTAGTCTTGGCCTTATAGAGCCCAGCGTAGGAGGTGTCATCCAGGTAGGCCCGAGCATACGACGCAAGCGCCCGCCCACGCTCTGAGCCCTGCGCATAGTTGGAAAGAATCGTTGCTTCAACGTCGGCTTTTGCGGCCTCATATTTCTTTTCAGCAAACGCGATACCTTCACCGCTCTCGTAAGCCTTTTGAAGTTCGTCCCGGGCCGCGTTGTAATCCTTCTCAACATCGGCAGCGAGTTTGCCACGGTGGAAACCGTCCTCATCTCCGGTGATTTCAACCTTCTCACCCTTTTCGATCTTCGCGGCCTCGTCGTGCATCTTCGCAAGCATCTTCTCTTTGTTGTAGGATGCTGAAGCCTGCTCTTCACTCGTGCCCTTGGTCTTTGGCTTCTCTACCGTGACCTCCATACGAGTCTGAGCGTCTTTGCTTGCCGCTATGGACGCGCCGTACTTGGTTGGGCCATCTTCTACGGGCTTTGTTTCACGTGAAACAGGCTCAGGCTCCGCGAAGTGCGAGTCATTCAAATCCTCGCCCCCGTCAAGTTCGCGCACCTTGTCAGTCAGCGTTTTCTTTTGCGCAGCCGAGAGTTTCACGCCAAGCCCTTCGATGGCCTCGGCAACAGTCTTAGTGCCCTGTAGAACCGCCTTGTATGCCCGAATGCCGAGGGATTCAAAGTCTTCGGGCGTTAAGTCCACCGAACCGCGTTCCGTGCCACCCTTGGCCTTCCGCTGACCGGCCTCAATCTCTGCGAGCCGTGCGTCAAGTTTGGAGATTTTGTCCGCGATCTTTTCGGAGACCTTCGGCCCCGACTTCCCGCTTGGCGTATCCGCTACATCCGTTGGCCTGGCGGGTTCTGGCTTCTCACCTTGCTTCCTTAAATCCGCGGCATGAGCGATCATCGCCTCAGCCATAGGGTCTTTGGGCATCTCGGGTGTCAAGGATTCCTTTACAACTGGCTCAGGCTTGGAAGTTGGCTTGGCTGGAGTGGCGTCTACTTCGCCCAAGGGCTTGAGCCCACGGGAATCCCCTGCGGGTTGCGGAACCTCAGCCGTAGCCGTTTGTACTGGCTTACCCATATCGTCCACGAGTCCGGGCGTTGCTTCACGTACAGGTTTTCCGGTTGGTATGGCATCAAGAGCTTGCCCCGCCTGACCAGGAACGCTTCCACGTTGCGGTACTTCGGGATTGACGACTTGTGAAGGGGCCTCAGTCTGGGCCACGGGTTGCGCGGGTGATTCATGTTTAGCGACTTCCTGAATGTGCTGAACCGCCAGCTTGTCTGCTGCCTCGGGTGAAATGTGGCCAGCGTCCACCGCTTCACCGAGCTTGACCAGATTGGGGTCTGCTTTAATCTTCCCGTGAATCTTGCTTAGTGCAAGCGGAGTCGCCACCATCGCCGCAATGTTCAGCCACCGAAGGATCTTGTCAGAGTTTCCAATCTTCGGAGCCATCGGGTTCATCCCCTCAAGAATAGGAGCCCCGGTTTGGCCGACAGCCATGCCGATCTTGTACAGCGGGTCAATATCGGGCTCTGGCTGCGCAGCCATATTCTGCCCAAATTGGTGCGCAATCAGAGCCGCGTCTGCTGCAACCTTGGCGGGCCCCGCGGGTGAGAAATAACTCAGTAGGTCAGCAGCACCATTGACTAGCTTCCCACCCTCAGTTTCCCCCTGAGACCCGAAGCCCTTGAAGCCCTCAGCGATTGGCCCCGCTGGAATGTTGCGCCCGATCGCGCCTGCAATGTCCGTCACCTTTGGATGGAACATCTCTCCCATCACTTCCGGGGTGATAGCTGGTGCGCCTTTCTCGTTCGCCCACGGGTTGGCTTCGAGGTTCTTCTTTGCCTGGCTCGCAATCGCCCTTTTGTCGCGATAGCCCTTCACCATATCCTGAAGCACCGCCCGCCCTTGTGGCGTCTTCATGCCCTGAACGACCGATTCCACAAACCTAGGGTCAAAGTTGTTATCGTAGGCGACATCGACAAAGTTGTTGTCGTCACCCTTCGCCGCCGACCTTGACTGGAGGACGAACAGCGCAGATTGAGCCAGGGAGAAGTCGTCACCCTTCAATCCACCGAGCCGCTTGTTTACCGTCGCGACCGCGGATTCAAGGGTTCCGGGTTGCTTTACCCGTGATCGAAACTCCTCCTCTGGTGATGACTCGCGAGTGACCGCACGAGGCTTCAGAAGGTCTTTCTGAGTCGGTGGCACAAACTTAGGTTTAGCTTTTGGCCTCGTGTCCTCTTTCATCCGAGAACTAATGTCACTCAGGATATCGGCTTGCGTTTGAGGTTGCCAGACCGGGCCGAATGGTTTGGTGTCCGGCATTTACTTGCCACCCTTCTTTTTAGGCTTGGACGCAGGGGGAGGGTTAGTCTTATTGTAAGTCGATCCAGGAGGCGCATTCACGATCCCGGTGAGCCCAGGAGTCGCAGGCATCGTGCCGGGTGACGCAGCGCCGGGAAGTGGGCCAGCGCCAGTAGTCGGAACCGCAGCCACGCGAGCCCCGGCGAACTTACTCTTTTCTGCCTTTACCTTGTCCGCTTGCCCCGTCAGGTTACGAGCCCTCTCGAAGTACGAGTCACGATCCGATTCAAGTTGAGCCCTCACCTTTGGGTCTACGATATTGGGTACCCGCTTACCCTTGACCATCCGAGATCCGTTGAGTTGCTTTTCAATATCGAACGCGGCCTTTTCTGCGTCATCGGCAGCGCCACGAAGCGACTTCTCTTCTTTGTCGAAGTCGTCGGTAATCGCGTTCAGAGTTGAAAGATACTGAGCACTGCCCGCAAGTCTCAACCTCTCCGCGCCCTGCTCCGTCAGTGCTTTAAGCCGCCTTTCGCTAAGATCTAAGCTCGCCCTTTGGTATTCCTTCTGCCATCCGCGCCAATCCTTGAGCGCCTCAAATTGGTCAAGCCTAAGTTTCAGACCTTCGATGTCGAACTTCAACCGCTCCGGAAGTTGACGCGTTCGCTCTTCCAGGTAGGCAATATCCGCTTTAGACTTCTCTTTCTTGAGGGCCAATGTATCGAGCGCGACTTGGTTTTGAACGTCGCGCCTCTCGTCCATGCTCTCCCCGGTCAGAGCCTTGAAGCCAAGTTCAGTCTCACCCTTGATCGCGTCCAACGTCTCTTTGAAAATCTTCGCCGCCAGGTCGAGGCTCTTGCCCTTGTTAAGTAGCGGGCTAATCCTCTGGTTAAACTCCTGTTGAGAAACCGCCGCCCGCCGAGCGTCGTTTTGCTTCATCATCCCCTGGCGTTGACCAATGTAGCCCCCTACGTCCTTACCTGGGTTCTTGACCCCCGCCGCCGCGCCAAGAACGCCCGCCAGTGCAGCCGTAATCGCTTCTTTGGAACTGATCTGCTCAGGAACAATAACCTCTGGCTGTATGCCGCCCATCTGGTTAAGCAAGTCCTGTTGCTGCCCGTAGACACCACTGAGCCCCTTCTGTGCATCTTGCAGCCGCGGTTGCTGAGCCATCCAGAACGACTGCCACGGTGAAAGTGCTTCGCTATCACCTTCGTCGCCCAACTCCCCGCCACCGTAAGTCGCCGGGTACGCGTCCTGAGCATTGGGCTGCATTGGGTATCCACCCTGTTCATCAATCGCAGGATCGCGCGGAATAATTCGGGGGAGGTTTCCGCCTAGTTCCGCCCAGGGATCATACGGCCCGTTCGGTATCACGGGAACAGGGGTTAGCCCAGGAGTTGACGCCTGATCCGGGAACATGCCGGGATCGAGTTGGCCCGCATCAAACGGAACGCCGCCGCCCATCATGGACGCTATGAGTTCCGCAGAGTTGCCGCCCAGGCCCGCCTGGTGCATCATCTGCTCTTTAGCCGTCGCCGCTGGGATAACGTAGGGCATTACTTCCTGTATCCTTGTGGAGTC
>JASLID010000002.1 GCA_030153045.1 Flavobacterium sp. | reverse complement strand
GCAACTTCAGGTCTTGAAATGTCTCAAAACTCATTGCGTTTAAGCTGGTCTACTGAAGAAGTAGATGAGCGTTTGAAAGTAATTATGAAAGACATCCACGAAGCGTGTGTTCAATATGGTTCAGACGGAAATGGTTATGTTGATTACGTAAAAGGAGCAAACGTTGCTGGTTTCGTAAAAGTAGCTGATGCTATGTTAGGACAAGGAGTAGTTTAATATCTATTAGATTATATATTAGAAAAGCGTTCACCTCGGTGGACGCTTTTTTTATGCTTCAAAATATTAAAATCCAAATAAAATCGTTTTATTTCTATATTTGTACGTGAATTTAATCTCTTCTGATGAAAAAAATTATTAATCTATTCTTGTTAATGTCGGTAATGTTTGGTTTTTCACAACAAAGCCAATTATGGAAAGGATATTTTTCATATAATTCCATCAAAGATATTTCTCAAAATACAACTCAGGTATATGTTGCGTCTGAAAATGCCTATTTTAAAAGAAATATTGCAACAAACGAGATTTCCACTACTAGTACAGTAGAAGGTTTGTCAGGTGAAACCATTTCACAAATATATCATAGCGAAACATTCAAAAAAACATTTATCGGGCATACTAACGGACTACTAATGGTTGTAAATGATAATGATGGAGCCATGCTAAATGTAGTGGGCATCATTAACAAACCATCCATACCACCAGATAAGAAAAAGATAAACCATTTTTTCGAGCACAATGGGAAATTATACATAGCGACTGATTTTGGAATTTGTGTTTTTAATTTGTCACTTTCAGAATTTGGTGACACGCTTTTTATTGGGTCTGGAGGCTCAAATGTCGAGATTTTGCAAACCACCGTACATAATGACTTTATCTATGCTGTTGCTAAAGACTACGGATTGTTAAAAGCATCTGTGACTAATCCCAATTTGATCGATTATGCTCAATGGAGTATGGTGTCTTCTGGAAGTTGGGTAAGTGTCGAAACTACAGGTAATCAATTGGTGGCGGTTAATTTATCAGGTACTCTTTATAAATTTGCTGGAGATACTCCTTCGGCTGTAATTACCTATCCTCAAGTTCCAGTAGACACAAGGTTTTATAATGGTTATTTAGTCATAACATCGCAAAACTATGTCTATATATATGATAATCAATTGGTTCAAATTACCCAAGTAAACAACATTCCAAATGTAGCTGATAGTTTTACCTGTGCCACAGTGATTGACGATAAAATATATATTGGAACCCAAAGTAGCGGTTTGTTTACTACCGCTTTAAGTAATCCTACCATTTTTGATAATGTTACTCCCAACGGTCCAAACAAAAACAGATTGTTTGCAATTAAAACTATTTCAAACGGTCTTTGGGCGTGTTATGGTGACTATACGATATCATACAACCCCTTTCCTTTAGATTTTTATGGAGTAAGTAAATTTACAACTGATAATGGTTGGAAGAACATTCCTTACGAAGATTTATTTGGAACAAAATCAATTACACACATATTAGTTAACCCATCTGATGAAAATCAAGTATATTTTAGTTCCTTCTACTCAGGGGTGTTAAAATTAGAAAATGACATTCCTGCATTATTGTATAATAATAACAACAGTACTTTGCAAATTAGTGCGCCTGCGACTGTAGACAACATTAGAGTGAATGGCGCAGCAGCTGATAGTGATGGAAATTTATGGTTTAACAATTCAAGAGTCGACAATAATCTTCATGTTTTAAGAACAAACGGGCAATGGCAGGGATATCCTGTTAGTGCTGTAGTCACACCAAGAACGACAGATTTTAATAGAATGAAAGTCGATAAGAACGGAACCAAATGGATGACAACCAATAGGTTTGGAGTTGTTGGGTTTAATGAAAAACTCAATAAATCAATTTCCATAACTGAAGGTTTTGGAGAAGGAAATTTACCTAATAAAGAAGCAAGGTCACTAGCAATTGATAAGAAAAATAAATTGTGGATTGGCACAATAAAAGGATTAAGAATTTTATCTAGTGTAGATTCATTTTTAACCCAAGATGAACTTGAAACGAGCGCTATAATTATTTTGGAAGACGAACTGGCTCAAGAGCTTCTTTTTCAAAAATTTATAACTGATATTGAAGTAGACGGTGCTAATAATAAATGGATTGGAACCTCAGGTGAAGGCGTGTTTTATTTGTCTGCCGATGGGCAACAAACATTCAATATTTTTACCAAAGAAAATTCTCCTTTGCCTAGTAACATGATTAATGATATCGACATTAACGAAGCTACTGGAGAGGTTTTTATAGCCACCGATAAAGGCTTGGTTTCATACAAAGGAACGGCAACGGTCGGGGCAGAAAACTTGGAAAATGTCATTGTTTTTCCAAACCCAGTCCGCCCAGGATTCAACGGTAATGTTGCGGTAACAGGTCTTATGGATAAAGCCAATGTGAAAATCACCGATATTGAAGGAAATTTAGTGCATGAAGCCATAGCAGAAGGCGGAACAGTTTTATGGAACACCAAAGCCTTTGGAAAACACAATGTAGCCTCTGGAGTCTATATGGTCTTAATTTCTTCGGATGATGGATTAGAAACCAAAGTCAAAAAAGTCATGATAATAAGGTAAATTACGAATTGCAACTCGAGCATAGTGAACAGGCGAAGCAATTCCAACTCCGTAATTTGTAATTCTAAATTCGTAATTAATTATGCTGGTTAAAACCAAAGCCATTGTTCTCAGCACGATAAAATATCAGGAAAAAAGCCTGATTGTAAAGTGTTTTACACAATCTGATGGGTTAAAATCCTATTTTGTGCCAAGTGCTTTTTCGGGTAAAAAATCCAATCAAAAAATCGCCTATTTCCAGCCTTTAACTATTCTCGAAATTGAAGCCAGCCACAAAAATAAAGGCACGTTGGAGCATTTCAAAGAAATCAAGTTAGCCACACCATTCCATTCTATAAATACCGATATTTTTAAAAGTACAATGGTTATTTTTTTATCCGAAATGCTACACCATAGCATTCATGAAGAGGAAAAAAATGAAGACTTGTTTTCTTTTTTAGAAACTGCTTTATTGTGGCTTGACAATCACGATGAAACAGCTAATTTTCATCTAATTTTATTATTAGAAGCAACTAAATTTCTCGGTTTTTACCCTGATATTTCCGAAATTGATTTGCCTTTTTTTGAGTTGAATGAAGGATTGTTTTCTTCATTGCACGGTGTTAGTTGTCTATCCGAACACGAAACATTTCTCTTCAAAAAATTAATCGATTTAAAATTCGACAGTGACCAAAAAGTTTTCGCCGGGATCGAACGTCAAATCTTGCTCAAAATCCTCTTAGATTACTACTCTGCTCATCTTGATGGTTTTAAAAAACCAAAATCACTCGAAGTCCTCAAAGAAGTTTTTGCATAAACTACAGAAAAAATAGCTATTGCAAGCGTATTTTGTCATAGTATTAACACAGAATTATTCAAAATTCCTTACTTTCGCGCATTGATTTAAGAAAACGATAAAATGAGCACGAAATTTACTGAATATAAAGGACTTGATTTGCCTACAGTGGCCTCTGAAGTACTTGATTTTTGGAAAAAACAAAACATCTTTGAACAAAGCGTCACTTCTCGTGAAGGAGCGACTCCGTATGTATTTTTTGAAGGGCCACCTTCAGCAAACGGATTGCCGGGTATTCACCACGTGATGGCACGTGCGATTAAAGATATTTTTTGTCGTTATAAAACTCAAAAAGGATTCCAAGTAAAGCGTAAAGCGGGTTGGGATACTCACGGTTTACCTGTAGAATTAGGTACCGAAAAAGAATTAGGCATCACCAAAGAAGACATTGGAAAAACCATTTCCATTGCCGAATACAACGAAGCGTGTAAGAAAACCGTAATGCGTTATACTGACGTGTGGAACGATCTTACCGAAAAAATGGGGTATTGGGTCGATATGGAAGATCCCTACGTGACTTACAAATCCAAATACATGGAATCGGTTTGGTGGTTGCTAAAACAGATTTACAACAAAGATTTACTATACAAAGGCTACACTATTCAGCCGTATTCTCCAAAAGCAGGAACAGGTTTGTCTTCACACGAAGTCAATCAACCAGGTTCGTATCGCGATGTGACAGACACTACGATTGTAGCGCAGTTTAAAGTTTTAGATGCCGACAGACAAAAAGTATTCGCTAAGTTTTACGATTACATCACCTCGAAAAATTTAAAACAATACAAATTTGAAGCCTTAGATTTAGAAGAAATTCACTTTTTGGCTTGGACGACCACACCGTGGACTTTACCGAGTAACACAGCCTTAACTGTTGGGCCAAAAATTGAGTACGCTTTAGTAAAAACATTCAACCAATACACGTTCCGACCAATCAATGTGATTTTAGCGAAGAACTTGGTGGGAAAACAGTTTTCTAAAAATTATTTTGAATCGAGTGAAGCGTCTGACTTTGAAAATTTTAAAGAAGGAGACAAAAAAATTCCTTTCGAAATATTAGCCGAATGCAAAGGAGCAGATTTAGTAGGAATCAAATTCGAACAATTATTGCCATACACCTTACCATACCAAAACCCAGAAAATGCTTTCAGGGTGATTTCAGGAGATTTCGTAACTACAGAAGATGGAACGGGAATTGTACACACAGCGCCAACTTTTGGAGCTGATGACGCTAAAGTAGCGAAAGAAGCAACACCAGAAGTTCCACCAATGTTAGTGTTGGATGAAAATGAAAATCCAGTACCTTTAGTTGACCTACAAGGTCGATTCATTACTGCCATGGGTGATTTGGGTGGAAAATACGTAAAGAACGAATATTACAACGACGGCGAAGCACCTGAGAAATCAGTAGATGTAGAAATCGCGATTCGTTTGAAAGAAGAAAATAAAGCATTTAAAGTAGAAAAATACGTTCACAGTTACCCACATTGCTGGAGAACGGATAAACCAATTTTATACTACCCATTAGACTCTTGGTTTATCAAAGTAACCGAGGTTAAAGACCGAATGTTCGACCTGAATGAAACCATCAACTGGAAGCCTAAAGCAACAGGAGAAGGACGTTTCGGGAACTGGCTGAAAAACGCGAACGATTGGAATTTATCTCGCTCACGTTACTGGGGAATTCCATTGCCAATCTGGAGAACAGAAGACGGTACCGAAGAAATATTAATCGGTTCAGTAGAAGAATTGTACGCTGAAATCGAAAAGGCAATCCAAAGTGGCGTAGAATCCGTAAATCCTTTTAAAGGATTCCAAATCGGAAACATGACCGAGGAAAACTACGATTTAGTGGATTTACACAAAAATGTGGTTGACAATATTACGTTGGTTTCACCATCTGGAAAACCAATGAAGCGCGAAAGCGATTTGATTGATGTTTGGTTCGATTCAGGAGCAATGCCATACGCACAATGGCATTATCCTTTTGAAAATAAAGATTTAATCGACGGGAACAAATCATTTCCAGCCGATTTCATCGCCGAGGGAGTAGACCAAACACGCGGTTGGTTCTATACCTTACACGCTATCGGAACCTTGGTTTTCGATAAAGTAGCCTATAAAAATGTAGTTTCAAACGGATTAGTGTTAGACAAAAACGGACAAAAAATGTCCAAACGTCTAGGAAATGCAGTAGATCCATTTACTACTTTAGCTGAATATGGTCCTGATGCGACCCGTTGGTATATGATTGCCAATGCGAATCCTTGGGATAACTTAAAATTTGATATTGAAGGGGTTGCCGAAGTACGTCGAAAATTCTTCGGAACACTATATAATACCTATTCGTTCTTTGCGTTATATGCGAACATCGACGGGTTTAAATATGAAGAAGCGGAAATTCCTTTGCAGGAAAGACCGGAAATTGACCGATGGATTTTATCAGAATTGAATACATTAATCAAAGATGTTGACGGATTCTATGCTGATTATGAGCCAACGAAAGCTGCTCGTGCTATTTCTGACTTCGTTCAGGAAAACCTGAGTAACTGGTACGTTCGTTTGTGTCGTCGTCGTTTCTGGAAAGGCGAATACGCTCAAGATAAGATTGCAGCTTACCAAACATTATATACGTGTTTAGTGAATGTTTCAAAGCTAGGAGCATCAATTGCACCGTTCTTTATGGACAAGCTTTACAGAGATTTAACACAAGCAACACAAGGGGAGAAGTTCGAAAGTGTACATTTGGCGAAATTTCCTGAATTTGTTGAAAAATATGTTGATAAGTCGTTAGAAAGCAAAATGCAGAAGGCTCAGACCATTTCATCATTGGTTTTATCACTTCGTAAGAAGGAAATGATTAAAGTGCGTCAGCCATTGCAAAAGGTAATGATACCAGTACTTGACGAGAATCAACGTGCTGAAATTGAGGCAGTTTCGGATCTGATTATGGCCGAAGTAAATGTAAAAGAAATAGAATTATTAGATGATGCTTCAGGGGTTTTGGTAAAACAAATTAAACCAAATTTTAAAGCCCTAGGACCACGATTTGGTAAAGATATGATCTTGATTTCCAATGAGATACAAAATTTATCTCCGGAACAGATAAATGATTTGGATAGAAATGGCAGCTTAAGCATTGTTATTTCAGGAAAAAGTATAACTTTATCATTAGAAGATGTGGAAATATCTTCACAAGATATTGAGGGTTGGTTGGTTGCCAATTCAGGCGGAATTACAGTTGCATTAGACATCACGATTTCTAATGAACTCAAAAATGAAGGAATTGCCCGAGAATTAGTAAACCGAATCCAAAATATCCGGAAAGATTCAGGTTTTGAAGTGACTGATAAAATAAAAGTAGCTATTCAAAAAGAGGATACTATCAACCAAGCTATTTTAGATAATCAGGAATATATCAAGGCTGAGACTTTAACTGAAGAATTGATTCTTCAGGAAAACATCGATAACGGTACAGTTATTGAGTTTGATGATGTAAAAACAATAATTTTAATTTCAAAATAAGAAATTATGGTAGATGAACAAATAAGATTTTCAGATGCAGATTTGGCTGAATTCAAAGAATTGATCTTGAAAAAACTAGACAAAGCTAAAAACGATTTAGACTTGATAAGAAGCGCATACTTAAATGACTTGAATAACGGAACCGATGATACATCGCCAACGTTTAAAGCATTTGAAGAAGGTAGCGAAACCATGTCTAAAGAGGCTAACTCACAGCTTGCTATTCGTCAGGAGAAATTCATTCGTGATTTGAAAAATGCTTTAGTACGTATCGAGAATAAAACTTATGGCGTTTGCAAGGTTACGGGCAAATTAATCCAAAAAGAGAGATTAAAATTGGTTCCGCATGCTACAATGAGTATTGAAGCAAAAAACTTGCAGCGATAGTTTAAAATACAATAAATTACTGAACGCTCCTTTCTAGGGGCGTTTTTTATATAATAATGTTTATTTTTGTGACTTCAATATAGAAACAATGAATTTAAAGAAGGCTTATTTTATCGTTTTTTTGGTTTTAGTAATAGATCAAATTTCAAAAATATATGTAAAAACACATTTTGCACTTCAGGATGAAGTCAAAGTTTTTGAATGGTTCCGATTTTTATTCGTAGAAAACGAAGGAATGGCTTGGGGAGTTGAATTGCCTGGAATTTATGGTAAATTATTCCTAACAACGTTTCGAATTTTTGCGGTTATTGGGATTGGCTATTGGTTATGGGATTCAGTAAGAAAGCAGTGTTCTTCGCTTTTAATTTTTGCGCTATCCTTAATTTTAGCTGGTGCTTTTGGAAATATTATCGATTCTGTATTTTACGGAGTAATATTCAACCATAGCGAAATGCAAGTAGCTACTTTATTCAGTAACGAGCCTTACGGAACCTGGTTTTACGGGAAAGTGGTCGATATGTTTTATTTTCCTATTTGGAGTGGTGATTTACCAATGTGGATTCCTGTTTTAGGCGGAAAGCACTTTACCTTCTTTAATGCCATTTTTAATGTAGCTGATATTGCCATATCAACAGGTGTGGGAATGTTAATTGTCTTTAATAAAAAAGCTTTCGAGAAATAAATACTAATAATTTGATATTTACAGATAAAAAAACACGCTAATTAGCGTGTTTTTTATTGATTTTATCTACGATGACCTGGCGCATGTCTTCTAGCGCTTTTGTCACCAGAAATCTTTTTAGCATGACCCGGAGGTAGGTGCTTGTGTTTTACAACAACAGTTCTGTGTCTTGGATGATGAACATGACAACTAGTGAAACAAGTTGAAATCAAAACAAAAAACAGAAGCGAAAGGATAAATTTGGGTTTTAAACTTTTCATAAAATTAAATTTTTGCTAATATAAATTAAAATTGATAAATTGTCTCAGGAGTAACACAAAAATCTAATTTAATATCATTTTCCAAAATGTCAGTGATATTTTCTTCTGGTTCAAAAAAAGAAAGACCTATTTTAATTGTTTCTGGTTTGCATTCGGAAAGAAACAAATCATAAAAGCCTTTGCCATATCCCACTCTGTTTCCATTTTTATCATAGGCTAAAAGCGGAACAAAAACGACATCAATTTTATGAGATGGGACTTCTATGCCGTCAATAGGTTCTGGAATTCCATATTGATTTACTTTTAGTTTCGTATTGTCGGTCAATAAAAAATGGGTCATTTTTTTGGTGTCGAAATCCGATTTTGAAACAATGACTTCTTTGTCTTTTCCGGCTAATATTTGCAGTAAAAATTCGGTATTAATTTCTAGTTGTGCTTCAATGGGTAAAAACAAATGAAAATAGGTTTTATCCCAAATAGGTAGTGACAAACAATTATTGGCAATAGCCAAGCTGGAATCCATGAGTTGATCGAAAGTAAGTTGTTTGCGATGTGTTTTGTAGGCAATTCGAAGTTCTTGTTTATTCATTTTCTATTTCTGTTGAAATGTGGTAAATGGCATCTCCTTGATATACAATAGGTGCATCATTTACATTAATTATATACCCTGAATTGGGCGATTTTACTTTGTGTTCAATTTTACCATAAGGATCTGAAATGGTAGCCAAGACACTTCCTTTTTCTACAAAACTACCTATTTCTGTATAACCATGAAACATACCGGAATATTTTGCTCTAATCCAATTTGATTTTTCAATATAAATGGTTTTATTTTCAGCTTTGGATGCTTTTTTTCTCGAGTTCAACATTCCAAAATGATGCAAAACACGTTTTGCTCCTTCCACCCCCTGTTGGGTGATGTCTTCATTAATATCAATCGATTTTCCGCCTTCAAACAACAGCATCTTTACACCTAATTTGTCGCATGAATTACGAAATGATCCATTAATATTCTTCGAATATAAGGCAAAAGGCGCATGAAAAACATCGGCCAATGCTTTCAACTCTGGATTGTCTGGAACAATTCGGACTTGTGCAGCATTAAATCGGCTCGCGCCACCGGCATGAAAATCGATCGCGTAATCTACATGTGGAATAATTTCTTTCAGTAAATAATAGGCAAAACGACTGGCCAAAGATCCGGTTTTACTTCCCGGAAAGACACGATTCAAATCTCGTTTGTCTGGAAATTCACGCGTCTGATTTACAAAACCAAAGACATTAATCACCGGAATACATATAATAGTCCCAATTTTTGGTTTGTTGATTTTTTGAACAATCAACTGACGTACAATTTCAATCCCATTAATTTCGTCACCATGCAAACCTGCCGTCAGTAGAATTGTAGGTCCTTTAAATTTAGAACGTTCCACAATAATGGGGATTTTAAGCTTGGTCATGGTGTGAAGCTTAGCAATTTCCATGTTGATGGTTTTGCTTTCTCCAGGCAAAATGGTCTCCTTTAAAATTGTAATGCTTTTGTGCTCGTGCTGGGTCATAGTAGGCTAAAACGCTAAAATATAGAATTATGTGAAATAATGATGTGTTATGAATTATAAATTATGAGTTGTTTTTCTTTTCCTTTCAACTAATTTGTAAATTTGAGGAATATAAAACTCCAAATGGCCCTTTCGTCTTTAGAACTTCAAATACAAACCTTGCCGGATAACCCGGGCGTGTATCAGTATTATGATAAAGAAGGGAAAATTCTATATGTTGGAAAAGCCAAAAACATCAAAAAACGCGTTGGCTCTTATTTCAACAAATTGCATGACAACGCTAAGACTAATGTTTTAGTCAAAAAAATTGTTTCCATCAAACACATTGTTGTTCCCACCGAAACCGATGCGCTTTTGTTGGAAAACAACCTGATAAAAACCCTACAGCCACGATACAATGTCTTGTTGCGCGACGACAAAACCTATCCTTGGATTTGTATTAAAAACGAACGTTTCCCCCGCATATTTTCCACCCGGAAAATGATCAAAGACGGGTCAGAATATTTTGGACCTTATACCAGTTTCAAAACAGTACACACTATTTTGGATTTAATCAAAGAATTGTATCCTTTGCGTACTTGCAACTTCGATTTGAGTAAAGCCAATATCGATTCCGGAAAATTTAAAGTGTGTTTGGAATACCATATTGGCAATTGTAAAGGACCTTGTGAAGGATTAGAGTCGTTAGAAAACTATCAAAAACAAGTCAATGCAATTCGCGAAATCCTAAAAGGAAATTTCAAAGAAAGCTTGAAAGACTTTAAAAAACTAATGAGTGATTTGGCTTCCGACATGAAGTTTGAAGAAGCACAAAAAATCAAAGAAAAAATCGATGTTTTAGAGAATTATCAATCGCGTTCTACCATTATCAATCCGAAAATCACCAACATTGATGTGTTTTCTATCGTGTCAGATGAGGCAGCGGCGTTTGTCAATTTTCTTCAAATTTCCCACGGTTCGATTATCCGCTCCCATACGTTAGAAATTAAAAAGAAACTCGATGAAACCGATGAGGAATTGTTAGAATTGGCCATTATCGAACTTCGCGAGCGTTTCCAATTGTTATCTAAAGAAATTATTGTCCCCTTTGAAGTCCAAGTAGGCGAAAATCTTAAAATCACTGTGCCACAATTGGGCGATAAAAAGCAAATTCTCGAGTTGTCTATCCGAAATGCCAAATTCTACCGCATCGAACAACTCAAACAACTGCAAATTGTCGACCCAGACCGACATACCAATCGCATCATGGCGCAAATGCAAAAAGATTTGCGATTGAGCGTTGAACCTCGTCATATCGAATGTTTTGATAACTCGAATATTCAAGGAACCAATCCCGTGGCAGCCTGTGTGGTTTTTAAAGACGGAAAACCCAGTAAAAAAGACTACCGCCATTTTAATATCAAAACCGTCGAAGGACCCAATGATTTTGCTTCAATGGAAGAAGTTGTGTACCGTCGTTACAAAAGATTATTGGATGAAAATGAACCATTACCCCAATTAATCATCATCGATGGTGGAAAAGGGCAATTGTCATCGGCATTAAAAAGTATCGACGATTTAGGACTGCGCGGCAAAATTGCTATTATCGGGATTGCTAAACGATTGGAAGAATTGTTTTATCCCGGCGATTCCGCGCCGTTGTATTTAGATAAAAAATCGGAGACACTAAAAGTGATTCAGCAATTGCGAAACGAAGCACACCGATTCGGAATCACCTTTCATCGAGATAAAAGAAGCAAATCGGCACTCAATTCTTCCATGGAAAATATTCCAGGCATTGGCGAAAAAACCATGGAAACATTAATAAAACATTTCAAAAGCGTTAAAAGATTAAAATTAGCCACAGAAAAGGAAATTTCTGATGTCGTAGGACTTTCAAAAGCCAAAAAAATTACCGACTTTTACAAGACAAATACCTAAAAACTTATTTTGAAGCGCATGTATAAGCATTCCTTGCCATCCATTTTCCCGCTTTGCTTCGCCAATTCGCTTTTGCTCGGGTCGCCTTTATCTCTTCTCTCGTTCCAAAAACGAGATACGAGGATATCGGCTCTATCGAGGCTAAAAAGCTATGGTCTTTTGTGTTTGTTTATGACTTTTTGCCTTTTGCCTATTGCTTCAAACGCACAAAGCACCCCAAAAAAGCCAAAAATAGGATTGGTTTTAAGCGGAGGTGGCGCCAAAGGATTAGCGCATATTGGGGTTTTAAAAGAAATTGAAAAAGCCGGAATAAAAATAGACTACATCGGTGGAACCAGTATGGGTGCCATCGTTGGCGGATTGTACGCTTCGGGTTATTCGGCAAATGAATTGGATTCTATTTTTAACGAAACCAATTTCGACGAACTAATTCAGGATTTTGTACCCCGAAACAATAAAACCTTTTACGAAAAGCAAAACGACGAGATATATGCTATAACACTTCCGTTTCAAAACTTAAAAATATCAGTACCTAAAGGACTTTCAAAAGGGTTGAATAATTACAACATGTTGAGTAAGTTAAATCATAATTTACGACATGTTAAAGATTTCAGTAAATTAAAAACGCCTTTTATATGTATTGCCACTAATGTAGAAACGGGTAAAGAAGTTGTTTTTAGAGAAGGTTCGTTGCCGTTGTGTTTGGTAGCTAGTGGTGCTTTCCCGTCACTGTTTTCTCCAATAGAAATAGATGGTGATTATTATATAGATGGTGGAGTAACGAACAATTACCCAGTGGAAGAAGTTAGAAAAATGGGTGCCGATATCATTATTGGAGTCGACGTACAAGACGGATTAAAAACCATAGATAATATTAATGGTGCGACTGGAGTTCTAGTTCAAATTTCAAACTTTGAAATGATCGAAAGAATGAAAGCCAAAAGAGAACTAACCGATTTGTACATTAAACCTAATATTGAAGGCTATACTGTAATTTCATTCGACCAAGGAAAAAAAATTGTGCAAAGTGGCGTTGAAGCGGGCTTGTTGGTAAAGGATAAGCTTCAAAAATTAGGAAGCAATTATGTCCGTCCAAAATTGAACTTCAATAAAATGGACACATTAAATATTGAAGGGATAGGGATTAATGGGAATAGAAATTATACCCGTTCTTATGTTTTGGGAAAACTTCGTTTCAAACCAGGGAGTAAAATTACCTATAACGATTTGAACAGTGGGGTAAATAATTTAAATGCCACACAAAATTTTAGCTCCATAAATTATAAATTAGAACAAGCGGGAAACAATGATGTTTTAATTATGAACTTGAAGGAAAACCCGGTAAAAACATTCATTAAGTTGGGAGTGCATTATGATGATTTGTTCAAATCGAGTGCATTGATCAATTTTACGAAAAAGAATTTGTTGTTTAAAAACGATGTGGGTTCTTTCGATTTGATATTGGGAGATAATGTAAGGTATAATCTAGATTATTATATTGATAATGGTTTTCATTGGAGCTTCGGATTCAAATCAAAGTTTAACCAGTTTAATAAAAGTAGTAAAACCGATTTTACTGGAGGACAAGTTATAAATGCACTAAGTACAAAAAGTATTGATATCGATTATAACGATATCTCAAATCAAGCCTACGTGCAAACCATTTTTGCTCAAAAGTTCTTAGTAGGAGGAGGTTTAGAGCATAAATATTTAAATATTTTTTCAAACGATACACAAAGTCTTTCTTATACGATAGACAATAGTACTTATTTGTCGGCTCTAGGGTTTTTAAAATTCGATTCGTTTAGTAATAAATATTTCCCTAAAAAAGGGTGGTATTTTTATGGGGACTTCCAAATGCCTTTATATTCTTCAGATTTGAATAACAATTTCACCAAAATGTCCATTTTTAAAGCAGACGTAGCTGTTGTTCATACATTTTTCAAGAAAATATCAGTCAAAATTCAATCAGAAGGAGGGTTTACCGTGGGAGAAAACCTCAATCACATATTTGATTTTGCTTTAGGAGGTTATGGCTTTCATAAGTTTAACAATTTCAAACCATTTTTTGGATACAACTTTTTAGATATCTCTGGTGATAGTTATGTAAAGGGTAGTATTGGTTTAGATTATGAAATTGCGAAGAAAAACCACGTCAATTTTACGGCAAACTATGCCAACATCGGATTTAAAATATTTGACAGCAAAGAATGGATTTCTAATCCAACCTATAATGGGTATGCTTTCGGATATGGTTTAGAATCACTTATTGGCCCTATTGAAATAAAACACAGTTGGTCGCCTGATACAAAAATGCATTATACATGGTTTAGTGTTGGTTTTTGGTTTTAAAAAAGCGATTTTGTTAAATATAATTCAGAAAAGCATTTTTTTTACGTAATTGTTTTTAAAAAAGTCTATTTTTGGGACACTAAAAACCAAACATTTATTTTTATGTCTATTTGGAAAAGAAAATCAATGGCGCTATTACTTGCAGAAGCGTCAGAATCTGAAAAAGGATTAAAAAGAACATTAACAGCCTGGTCGCTTGTAGCGCTAGGAATTGGAGCTATTATTGGAGCTGGACTTTTTGTTAGAACAGCAACAGCAGCAGCTCAAAGTGCAGGACCATCTGTAACTATTGGATTTATTGTAGCGGCTATTGGTTGTGCATTAGCAGGATTGTGTTATGCCGAACTTTCTTCGTCTATTCCAATCGCTGGTAGTGCTTATACATATACTTATGCAACAATGGGAGAATTGTTAGCATGGATTATTGGATGGGATTTAATTCTTGAATATGCTGTAGGAGCAGCAACTGTAGGAATTGCCTGGAGTGAATACCTTAATAATTTACTGGTCAATGTGCTTCATGTGAGTCCAATCCCTTATCAATTGTGCCACTCTCCATTTCAAACTTCTCCTGACGGAGTAAGCGGAATCATCAACTTGCCAGCATTGTTTATTGTGGCAGTGATTAGTTTACTTTTAATTAAAGGAACACAAGAATCAGCATTTGTAAATAGCTTAATTGTTATTGTGAAAGTTTCTATTGTAGTTTTAATTATTGTATTAGGTTGGAATTTTATTAGTCCAGCAAATCACACACCTTATATTCCTCAACCGTCTGTTTTTGTAGATGAACATGGGATTGGTCATAGTTTTGGAGGTGTTTGGGGAATCCTTGGAGCGGCAGGAACTGTGTTTTTTGCATTCATTGGTTTCGATGCAGTAAGTACCGCAGCACAAGAGACAAAAAATCCAAAACGCGATATGCCAATTGGTATTTTAGGATCATTAGCAGTATGTACTATTTTATACATCCTTTTTGCTCACGTTTTAACTGGTCTAGAATCAGTAGAGTTTTTTAGAACAGGTGGAAAGGAAGCTTCTGTAGCTAATGCAATTACTTCTGCGATGCCAGGTTATGAATGGTTGGCACAGTTTGTAACAGTAGCTATTTTATTTGGATTTACATCAGTAATATTAGTGATGTTGTTAGGACAATCACGTGTTTTTTACTCTATGGGTAAAGATGGTTTGTTACCAAAAGCATTCGGTGATTTACATTCAAAATACAAAACACCATACAAGGCAAATTTAGCAATCATGGTAATTGTAGGCTTGTTTGCTGCCTTCGTTCCAGGAGATATCGTAGGTGATATGACAAGTATTGGAACATTATTCGCATTCATCTTAGTTTGTATTTCTGTAATAGTTTTGAGAAAAACACATCCAGATATGAAAAGAGAATTCAAAACACCTTTCGTGCCTTTGGTTCCAATTCTTGGAGTAGGTGTGTGTTTGGCTATGATTGCAGGATTGGGATGGACTAACTGGTTGCGATTAGCAGGATGGTTGGCTATTGGATTGGCAATTTATTTCTTATACGGAAAGAAAAACAGTGTTTTGAACAATTCTGAAAAAGATAAAGAAGAGTAAAACTCAATAAATATTATAAAAGGCATTAAAAAGCGATTCGTCACTTTTTAATGCCTTTTCTCTTTTGTAAATATTTTAAAAGAAATAAGGTCAAAAGTGAAATTTTTCCGATATTTGTGTAATGGTTACGTCATGGACAGGTTTATTAGACTTACTTAAATTCCTCATCAAGAGAAATCCTGAATGAGATATAGAATTATGCCAATTTGTAATTCATAATTTATAATTCATTAATTTCAAATCATGCCACTATATCATAAATTAGGGGATTTCCCTCAAAAAAGACATACACAATTCGAAAAACCCAACGGAGGGTTATACTACGAACAGCTTTTTGGAACAGAAGGTTTTCACGGACATTCTTCCTTATTATACCATGTTCATAGGCCAACACAGGTCAAAGAAATTCTAAAATCGTATTCGGTGGAGCCTAAAATCGCCATCGGAAAAAACATCAAGTCACTATTATTAAAAGGTTTTGAACTAAAACCTGAAGACGATTTTCTAGATAGCCGCAAAGCCATGTTAGTCAACAAAGACTGTGTCATTGGTTTAGCTGCGCCCAAAAAATCATTACGCGATTATTTCTATAAAAATGCCGATGCCGATGAAATGATTTTCATCCACAAAGGAAAAGGAAAACTACGCACGATGATGGGCAATATCCCATTCGAATACGGTGATTATCTGATTATTCCTCGTGGAATGATTTATCAAATCGATTTCGAAACATCAGAGAATCGATTATTCTATGTAGAATCTTATACGCCTTTTTATACGCCAAAGCGCTACAAAAACAACTCAGGGCAACATTTAGAACATTCTCCATTTTGTGAGCGTGATTTTATTTTACCGAATGAAATTGAAACCTACGACCAAAAAGGCGACTTCCTTATCAAAATCAAAAAAGAAGGCATGATCCACGAAGTGGTTTACGCTACGCATCCTTTTGACGTGATTGGTTGGGACGGTTATAATTTCCCATACGGATTCAGCATTCACAACTTCGAACCTATTACGGGACGTGTTCACCAACCGCCTCCAGTACACCAAACGTTCGAAACGGCTACTTTCGTAGTGTGTTCGTTCTGTCCGCGTTTGTATGATTACCATCCAAAATCAATTCCGGCACCATACAATCATAGTAATATTGATAGTGATGAGGTCTTATATTATGTAGATGGTGACTTTATGAGCCGAAACAATATCGAACAAGGTCATATCACCTTGCATCCAAAAGGAATTCCTCACGGACCAGCACCAGGCGCTATGGAAAGAAGTATTGGTCAAACCATCACACAAGAATTAGCTGTAATGGTCGATACATTCCGCCCTTTAATGGTGACCGAAGAAGCCATGGGATTAGACGATGGTCAATATTATAAATCATGGGTAGAGTAAGAAGCTATTTCCTGCTGTACGCTATATCTTTTTGTTTTTAAAGAAAAAACAAAAAGGATGTCGCTTCCATCAGGGCTAGAAATATAAAAATAAACAACAACTATTTCGGTAACCAGCAACATCTGATGCCGATTCAAAAAATAAATACAATGAGTAACGAAATAAAATCAGTCGAATACGGCTTAGAAAAAATATTTGAAGGAGCACAAGATTTCCTTCCATTGTTAGGGACAGATTATGTAGAATTTTATGTAGGTAATGCCAAACAAGCAGCACACTTCTATAAAACCGCTTTTGGTTTTCAGTCATTGGCCTATGCCGGATTAGAAACAGGAGTAAAGGATAGGGCATCTTATGTGTTAAAACAAGACAAAATCCGTTTGGTACTAACTACCGCTTTAAATAGTGATTCGCCAATTGGAGAACACGTAAAAAAACACGGAGATGGTGTTAAGGTGATAGCTCTTTGGGTTGAAGATGCGCGTTCGGCATTCGAGGAAACGACAAAACGTGGTGCAAAACCATATTTTGAGCCAACAGTGGAAAAAGATGAAAATGGTGAAGTAGTGCGTGCAGGTATATATGGCGCATATGGAGAAACCGTTTTTGTTTTTGTGGAACGTAAAAATTATAAAGGAATCTTTTTACCAGGGTACAGCGAATGGAAATCGGATTACAATCCTGAACCTGTTGGATTAAAATTCATTGACCACATGGTTGGAAATACAGGTTGGAACAGAATGAATGAAGCAGTAAAATGGTTTGAAGATGTGATGGGATTTGTGAATTTCCTTTCTTTTGATGACAAGCAAATTACTACCGAGTATTCTGCTTTGATGTCAAAAGTGATGTCCAATGGAAATGGTAGAATAAAATTCCCAATCAATGAACCAGCTGAAGGGAAAAAACGTTCTCAAATTGAAGAATATTTAGATTTCTATGAGGGTGAAGGAGTGCAACATATTGCAGTAGCTACAGATGATATTCTCAAAACAGTTGCCGATATGCGTTCTCGTGGAATCGAATTTTTAAGTACACCACCGCAAGCTTATTATGACGCTATTCCTGAAAGATTGAAAGATCACATGTCTAAATTTAAAGAAGACATTAATGAACTTCAGAAATTAGGAATCATGATTGATGCCGATGAAGAAGGTTATTTGTTGCAAATTTTTACAAAACCAATTGAAGACCGTCCAACACTTTTCTTCGAAGTCATTCAAAGAATGGGAGCCAAAGGTTTTGGAGCCGGAAACTTCAAAGCTTTATTCGAATCTATCGAAAGAGAACAAGCAAAAAGAGGGACTTTATAAAAAAAAGTCAATTTCTTTAACAATTTGATAACATTTGTTCTTGTCAGGATGATTTTTTTGATAAATAAATGTTAAAGTTGACTTTTTGTTGAATTAAATGAATTTATAACCTACCTTTGCAGAGCAATACAGAGGGGTGGTTCCCTCGAAATTGTATAAATTTTCATAATTTATAGTTTTTTGGTTGGTTAATAGCATAAAAACTCAGTCATCTTTTGACTGGGTTTTTTGTTTTTTAGTACTTTTGGAATGAATATTGTATTCTTTAATTGAAAACAATATAAATCAACAAGAAATGAAACGAATTTTACTCCCTTTTGTCTTACTATTTACAGTAGCAATTTTTGCGCAAAAGCCTACCGCTTTTGATGTGGGCGAATGGTTTAAATTTAGAATACACTACGGATTGGTAACTGCTGGTTACGCAACACTCGAAGTTAAAGAAGCTACTAAAGATAATAAAAAGGTGTTTTACGCAGTAGGACATGGTTATACTTCTGGAGTGACAAAAGCTTTTTTTAAAGTAGAAGACCATTACCAATCATTTATAGATAAAACAACTTCAAAGCCATATCAATTTCTTCGTAAAATTGATGAAGGGGGTTATACCAAAAATCAAGAAGGATTTTTCAATCAGGATAAAAACACGGTTTTTGTAAAAGATTATAAAAACAGTACCGAAAAAACTTTTAATGTTACCGAAAATGTTCAGGATATCGTTTCTTCATTCTATTATTTGAGAAATCATCCTACGATCGATAAATTAAAAGTGGGTGAATCTATCATGATTGATATGTTTTTTGATGACGAAATTGTGAAATTTAAGCTAAAATACATTGGTCGCGAAACATTAAGAACTAAATTTGGAAAAGTAAAAACAATGATTTTTAGACCACTGGTTCAATCTGGACGTGTTTTTAAGGAAGAGGAAAGTTTAACTGTTTGGATTTCAGACGATGAAAACAAAATTCCTTTAAGAATAAAAGCCAGTTTAGCCGTAGGATCACTAAAAGCCGATTTAGAATCTTTCAAAGGATTAAAAAATCCATTCATGGTAATAGCAGATTAAATTATGAGTAATTTTTCAGAAATTGTAAACGAAATAGATCAAAAATATAAATCTATTAATCAAAAAACCGAAGCGCATTTGGAAGGACTCCTTTGGGCCAAACCCATTACGTATTGGGATTATATTCAAACCGATGCCTTATTAAATTTGCAGGTGCAACGTACTACATTACCGGATGAAAACGTGTTTATCATGTATCATCAAATTAATGAATTGTTGTTTAAAATGATTTTATGGGAAATCAATCAGTTGTCTCATACTGAAAAACCTTCCACTGAATTCTTTACTGAAAGATTAATGCGAATCAGTCGTTATTTCGATATGCTAACCACTTCGTTTACTATTATGGGCGACGGGATGGAAGTAGAACAGTACATGAAATTCAGACATACATTAACCCCGGCGAGTGGTTTTCAAAGCGCGCAGTACCGCATGATTGAATTTTGTTCAACCGATTTGATTAATCTAATTGACCATCGTTTTAGAGCAACGATTGATAGAAATACGCCTTACGAGCATGCTTTCGAACACTTGTATTGGCAAGCCGCTGGAAAAGATTATACTACTGGAGAGAAATCATACTTTTTGAAAGAATTTGAAAAAAGATACAAAAAGGAATTCCTAGATTGTATGGAAGAATATAATACGATCAATCTTTGGCGTAAATTCAAACAAATTCCGGAAGCCGATCAAAAAAATCCTGATTTAATTGCTGCCATGCGTCATTATGACTACACAGTCAATATTACATGGGTAATGGGGCATCTTAATGCAGCTAGAAAATATATTGACAACGGAAAAGGCGATGGTGAAGCTACTGGTGGAAGCGATTGGAAAAAATACATGCATCCAAAATACCAAAGAAGAATATTTTTCCCTGAACTTTGGTCAGAACAAGAATTAGCTACTTGGGGCGAGTAAACTAAAATTTCTTATATTAGCTTTATAAACCCAGCTATTAAATTTTATAAGCCTAATTATTAATTAGGAAAAATTTAAAAAAATCAAGTCACTATTGAAAAAAATCATAACGCTTTTAGTCATTGCGCTACTAATTATTTCGTGCAAAAAAGACATCAAACAAGTTCTGCCTGTAAAAAAGCCAGAGCCTATAGTTTATGATTTTGGATTTAAACTAAATGATTTCTTCGTTATTCAAGATTCTATAAAAAAGGATGATACCTTTGGGAGTATTATCCAAAAACAAAATCTAAACGGAAAACAAGTATATGATGTTATTGCTAAAGTAAAAGATTCCTTCAATGTACGTATTGTAAGAATTGACAAGCCATACACCATGTTGCTTTCAAAGGACAAAACTAAGAAGCTACAATATTTCATCTACCAACCTGATCAATTAAATTATTACATAGTCGATTTTACCGATTCGATTGCAAAAGCCTCAAAAAAAACCAAACCAGTTACTTTTAAACGAAGAACGGTAGCAGGAGAGCTAAACGGGTCGCTATCGGAAACGCTTAAAAACGAAGGCGCTTCTGCGTCCTTGACCAGTAAGTTAATGGGTGTTTATAAATGGTCTATTGATTTTTTTAAATCTCAAAAAGGAGATAAATTTGCGGTTACATTTACCGAAAGATTTATCAACGACAGTATTTATGACGGAGTCGATTCGTTAGAATGTGCTTTTTTTGAATATAAAGGGAAGAAAATTTACGCCTTCCCATACAAACAAAATGCGAAAAGCAAACTGGAATATTACGATGAAGAAGGCAAAGTCTTAAAGAATTTTTTCTTAAAAGCGCCATTAAAATCAATCAATATCACCTCTCGTTTTACAAAAAGACGTTTTCATCCGGTGCAAAAGTTTTTTAAACCACACAATGGCACCGATTATGCTGCTCCAACGGGAACGCCCATTATGTCGACCGCAAGCGGAGTTGTTGAATTAGCAGGTTATTCGGCAGGAAATGGCAATCACGTAAAAGTAAAACACGATAAAACTTATTCGACACAATATTTGCACATGTCTCGGGTGTTAGTTCGTCGGGGTCAGCATGTAACACAAGGGCAAATCATCGGGAAAGTGGGAAGTACGGGTTTAGCAACAGGTCCGCATGTTTGTTATCGTTTCTGGAAAAACGGAAAACAAGTAGATGCTTTAAAACTCAAGTTACCCAATTCGATACCTATGGACCGCAAAAACAAACCGCAATATTTAGCGTTCATAGCACCATTAAAAAGAGAGCTTGATAGTGTTGCCGCACTTCGATAGTAAGTTTTAAAAATTGTAAATTTGCAATTTCAACAATAGAATAAACCAAATGTCATTACCTAAAATAAATCCGACGAAAACCCTTGCTTGGCAAAAACTAAAAGAGCATCACGCTACAATGGTTAATAGGTCTATGCAAGAAATGTTTCAAGAAGACGAAACAAGAGTCGAGAAATTTCATATCAAATGGGATGATTTTTTAGTGGATTATTCTAAAAACAGAATCGATCAAAAAACAATCAACTTACTTTTAGAGCTAGCTAAAGAGACAGAGTTAGAAAAAGCCATAGCATCCTATTTTTCGGGAGATAATATCAATGAAACAGAAAATCGTGCGGTACTACATACTGCATTGAGAGATGTAAATCAGAAATCCATTCTTGTTAATGGGCAAAACATTGCTTTAGAAATACAGGAAGTTAAAAACAAAATAAACACTTTTTCCAACGATATTATTTCAGGAAATAAGAAAGGGTATACAGGAAAGCCATTTACAGATATTGTCAACATTGGTATTGGAGGTTCAGATTTAGGTCCTAATATGGTTGTTGATGCCTTACAGTTTTACAAAAATCACTTAAATGTGCATTTTGTTTCTAATATGGATGGCGATCATGTAAGTGAAGTTTTAAAAAAGTTAAATCCAGAAACTACTTTGTTTGTTGTTGTTTCCAAGACATTTACTACGCAAGAAACAATTTCAAATGCAGAAACTATTCGAGGATGGTTTTTAAAGTCGGCCAAGCAAGATGATGTGGCCCAACATTTTGTAGCTGTTTCTGCGAATATTCAAAAAGTTACTGAATTTGGTATCGCTGAAAATAACACTTTCCCCATGTGGGATTGGGTAGGCGGACGGTTTTCTATTTGGAGTGCCGTTGGACTCACAATAAGTTTAGCTGTTGGGTTTGATAATTTTGAAAAATTGTTAGCTGGAGCCCATAAAATGGACAGTCATTTTAAAAGCGAGCCTTTCGATAAAAACATTCCAGTAATTTTAGCCTTGTTAAGCATTTGGTACAATAATTTTTTTGGTTCCGAAACCGAAGCCATCATTCCATATACACAATATTTGCAAAAATTAGCACCATATCTGCAGCAAGGTATTATGGAAAGCAACGGGAAAAGTGTTGATAGAAATGGTGATCAGATTAATTACCAAACCGGAACTATTATTTGGGGAGAGCCAGGAAGTAATGCACAACACGCTTTTTTCCAGTTAATTCATCAAGGAACAAAGTTGATCCCTACAGATTTTATAGGTTTTTTAAACCCATTGCATGGAAACAAAGACCATCACAATAAATTAATGTCGAGCTTTTTTGCTCAAACAGAAGCTTTGCTGAATGGCAAGGCACAAGCTCAAGTTCTATCCGAATTTGAAAGACAAAATGTTTTGGGTGCTAAAATGAACAATTCATTGCCTTTTAAAACTTTTGAAGGTAATAAACCTACCAATACCATTCTAATATCTTCATTAACCCCCGAAACTTTAGGAGCTTTAATTGCTATGTATGAACATAAAATCTTTGTTCAAGGAATAGTATGGAATATCTTTAGTTATGACCAATGGGGGGTCGAATTAGGAAAACAATTAGCACATTCAATTTTGGAAGAAGTTAACACTTCAACTTCTAACAAGCACGATGCTTCAACTAATTTTTTATTGAATTATTTTCTAAACAAATAAGATTTGTAAGTCTTAAATTGATTTTTCTTTAATAAAAAAGCCATTTTCTAAATAATGTTTTATTTTTATTGTTATGCGTGCATAATTTTAACTTCATAATATTAACATTAAGTTAACATTAGTGAAGGATATTTATAAGAATTTTGTACCCAAACAAAAAATTAAATATCACAAATGAGAAACATTAAAAATTGGTTTTTAGTGACTTTCTTTTTCTTAAGCATTTCAACAGTATTTGCTCAAGGAAAAGTGACAGGAACGGTGCAAGACAAAAATGGCGCGTTACCTGGAGCAAACGTAGTAATACAAGGAACGAGAGTAGGGACGTCAACTAGTTTTGACGGTACTTTTACCTTAAATTCAAACGATTCAGCAGGGAATATTGCGGTGTCATTTTTAGGTTACAAAACTGCAATTGTAAGCTTTTCAATCGTTAATGGACAAGCTGATTTAGGAACAATTAATTTAATTGACGAAGAGAACACTTTAGGGGAGATAGTCATTACGTCAACAGTTATTGACGTGGCTAAAGACAGAAAAACACCAGTGGCTTCATCAACTATTAAAGCTGCAGAAATTAAAGAAAAATTGGGGAATCAAGAATTTCCTGAAATTTTAGCCAATACGCCTTCTGTTTATGTAACAAAACAAGGTGGTGGTTTTGGAGATTCAAGAATTAATATTCGTGGTTTCGACCAAAGAAACATTGCGGTAATGATTAATGGAGTTCCGGTTAATGATATGGAAAACGGTTCGGTTTTCTGGAGTAACTGGGCAGGTTTGTCTGATGTGACTACTGCTATGCAAGTACAAAGAGGATTAGGTTCGTCTAAATTGGCTATTTCTTCTGTAGGAGGAACTATCAATGTATTAACTAGAACGTCTGATGCTAAAGAAGGCGGGTCAGTTACAGCTACTTTAGGTAATGATGATTACTTTAAAACGATGGCATCATACTCCACAGGTAAAATGAAAAACGGTTTGTCAGCTTCTGTATTATTTAGTAATACAACGGGTGATGGATATGTGAATGGGACTAAATTTTCAGGTCAAAATTATTTTGTAGGTATTGGATATGAGTTTAATGACAAACATGATATTCAATTTACCATTACTGGCGCGCCTCAATGGCACAACCAAAGAAGTTTTGCAAATCATTTAGGTTCGTATATTAAATTTGGAGACCAGACAAATAATTCTCCAAACATTAAGTATAACTCTGATTATGGTTATTTAAATGGTGAAGAATTTTCATGGGCTAGAAATTTCTATCATAAACCAGTTGCATCTTTAAATTATGATTGGAAAATAAGTGATAGAATGAAATTGTCTTCAGTTTTTTATGGCTCTTGGGGTCGTGGAGGCGGAACAGGTAATATAGGAAGATCTCCATTTCAATATAAAACAGCAGATGGATTAGTTCCATTTAATGACTTTTATGCATACAACCAAGGAACTTATAATGCCGCTGATAGAGAGGCAACGATAGGAGGATCTGCTCTTAATCCTGGCGCTATTTCTGGGCCGTCAAATTTGGCGCCAGTAGGAGGTGAACAAATAGCAAGTAGGTCAACTGGATTTGTAAGAAGAGCTTCTATTAACTCTCATGATTGGTACGGAGGGGTAATTAATTTAAATACAAAGCTTACAGATAAATTGACATTAGATTTTGGTCTTGATGCTAGAACATATACTGGGTATCATTTCAGAAATGTTTCAGATTTATTAGGTGCAAAAGGATATAATGCTCAAACTGTTTATGGCACAGGTGGTGTTTGGACTGCAAACGACATTAACGTTAGTCAAACGCCATACGTTTTGTATAACACTTATGAGTCTGACCCAAGTTTTAATCCTTTTTCAGATGTTAAAAAACAAGAGAAAATTGATTACAACAATAACGGATATGTTAGATGGTATGGTGCTTTTACTCAATTAGAGTATGCTACAGAAAAATTAACTGCATTTGTTCAAGGTGCAGTTTCTCAACAAGGATTTAGCAGAGAAGATTTGTTTCAATACAAAAATGGAGATCCTTTACAAAAGACAGATTTCGAAAATATTCTAGGAGGTAACGTAAAAGGTGGAGCTAACTATAACTTAACTGACAAAATGAATGTTTTTGTTAATGCAGGTTATTATTCTAAACAACCATTCTTTAATGCAGTTTATCCAAATAATAAATCGTTAGTTAATGGTAATTTAGTTAATGAAAAAATATTAGGAGTTGAAGCTGGATATGGCTTTAAAACTTCAAAATTTAGCGCTAACTTAAATGCATATTATACTTCTTGGAAAGATAGATACCAAAGATCTACTGATGCAGCTCCAGATAATGTTGGAGGATATTATGATTTTGCAGGCATTACAGAAATTCACTCAGGAATTGAATTAGAAATGAATGCAAGACCTTTTAATTTTTTAGCATTGAACGGAATGATTTCTGTTGGAGACTGGAAGTATGAAGGAAATAGTACAAGTAATAGATACGATGTAGGTAATCAGCCAATTGGTGGAGGAACAAATAAAACATTATATCTTGATGGTGCGAAAGTTGGAGATGTTGCTCAAACAACAGCTAGTATTGGCGCTACAATAAATGTGACTAAAGGTCTTAAAATTGATGGAAATTACAGATTTTCAGATAAGTTATATGCAAGTATAGATCCAGCAAAATTTGATTTAGAAACCAATAAAGGAACTTTAGAATTGCCATCTTATGGTTTAATGGATGCTGGAATTTCTTATAAAATCAATAGAACTAAAGATAGTAAAGATTTCTTTAATTTAAGAGTTAATGTAAATAATGTCTTAAACGAAATTTATATTTCTGAATCTAGAACTAATCAATTTGTTGCTACTGAAGCTGAATTTAATTCTGGGGCAGGTGATGGTAGAGGGGCTTTACAAAATGGTTCTGTAGTAACGCAAATTGGTAGTGGTCCATCAGCAGTTCCTGTATACTTAAAATCAGCTACACCTGGAGAGGGTCAGTATGCTACATATCAAGATTATTTAGCAAAAGGAACTTATGATGGTGTTGATTCAAGAAATCAAGTTTTCTTCGGTATGGGAAGAACATGGAATTTCACATTCTCATATAACTTCTAATACAAGTTTTTTATATAATATTCAAAACCACGCTATCAGCGTGGTTTTGTTTTTTTATTTATATTTGTGTAAACTAAAACACAAAAAATGTACGAATTTATTCAAAAGTTCCATTCAGGATGGGCCTATTTAGCGTTGCTTTTATTAGTTGTAGCTGTAGCAAATAGCGCCTTCGGGTTTTTCTCTAAAAAAGAGTTCACGGCTAAAGACCGAAAAATTGCTTTATTTGGTTTAATTGCTACACATATTCAGTTAGTAGTGGGGTTAATATTGTATTTTGTTTCTCCATTAGGGCATGCTGTTTTGGGAGAAATGAAAAATGCCGACTTGCGTTTAACTTCTTTAGAACACCCAGTAACCAATATAATTGCGATTACCTTAATCACAATAGGTTGGTCAAAACACAAACGAAATGAAAATGGTACTGCCAAATTCAAATCAATATTAATAGGTTTCGGATTAGGACTAGTACTTATTTTAAGCAAAATTCCATGGTCAATGTGGTTGTAAAAAATTTATAAAAGTCCTGTAATTAGGGCTTTTTCATTTTAGGTATGGTATTTGAATAATTGTGTAATGTATTATAATAAACAAAATATGATAAATAGATTTTTATTGGTACTTACCACCACTATAGCAATCCTTGTGGTGTCAAATTTTTCATTTAAGAAATTTGATAAACCTTCTTTTTCAACTGCTGTGGTTCAAGACACCATTAAACCTGATTCTATCGCTATAGATAGCCTAATTATTGAAAATGAAGGCCTTTATAACTACAAATTATATAAAAGCAAGGCTCACGCTTCTTATTATGCTAAAAAGTTTCATGGAAAACGTACGGCGAGTGGTATCAGATACGATAGTAACAAACTCACAGCAGCGCATCGAAAATTTGCTTTTGGCACCAAACTTCGCATAACCAATTTAAGGAACGGAAAACATGTCATAGTGACCGTAAATGACAGAGGCCCTTTTGTTCGCAATCGCGAAATCGATTTGTCTCGTAAAGCATTTATGTACCTTGCCGTAAATAAAGGCGGAGGAGAAATGATGGTAAAAATTGAAGTCGCCCAGAAAAAATAATTACCAGCTTTTGTAGGGTTTATTACTTAAATAGGCATTGTAATAACGCTCGTCGCCAGTAACTTCTTGCCCTAACCAATGGGGTTTTTCAAAAGGTTCGGTTTCCGATTCCAATTCAATTTCGGCCATAATTAAACCTTTGTTGTCGCCAGCAAAAATATCAACTTCATAGGTGTGTTGGTCCGATGGGATTTCATATCTTGTTTTGTCAATCACACCATTTTCACAAAGAGATAACAACTTTTCGGCTTCAGCCAAAGGAATTTCGGTCTCCCATTCCAACCGAGTAGTGCCTGAATCGTTGCCTTTCCCTTTAATCGTCAAAAACCCTTTTTCGCCTTTAATTCTAACCCTAACAGTTCGTTCTGGGTTCGAATTTAAATAACCTTGCACAATTCTATTCTGGGTCACTGCCAAATCAATAAAATCGGTATTTAAGACTAAAAATTTACGTTCTATTTCTATCATTTTTATTAGGAGCTATTTCCGGCTATTCGTTACAATCTTTTTCCTTTTGTCAACAAAAAGAAAAAGGATTTCCACTGCTATCCGGGCTATGGGTTTCGTTTATCAAAGATATAGTATTTTTAAAATCAAACTTTACGAATGTCTGTTACTTCTCAGTGAAAAAAAATTAAATTTGTGTCATGTCTGATGTTAATCCACAACGAAAAATCATCCACGTCGATATGGACGCATTTTATGCTTCTGTAGAGCAAATGGACCATCCTGAACTCAAAGGGAAGCCATTGGCTGTGGGCGGTAGCGAAGTGCGTGGCGTGGTTTCGGCAGCCAGTTACGAAGCACGAAAATTTGGCGTTCGAAGTGCTATGAGTGGTATTCAAGCCAAACGCAATTGTCCCGAATTAATATTTGTCAGACCCCGATTCGAACGGTACAAAGAAATCTCCAAGCAGATCCGAAAAATATTTTTGGACTATACCGATTTGGTTGAGCCCTTATCGCTCGACGAAGCCTACCTCGATGTCACTCAAAATAAAAAAGGAAATCCCAGCGCTACATTAATCGCTCAGGAAATACGACAACGCATTTTCGATGAAGTGGGTTTAACAGCCTCAGCAGGCATATCAGTAAATAAATTTGTGGCAAAAATCGCTTCCGATTACAACAAACCCAACGGCCAAAAAACCATCAACCCTGACGAAGTAGAAGCTTTTTTAGAATCGTTAGACGTCAAAAAATTCTATGGTGTTGGTAAAGTCACTACCGAAAAAATGTATCAGTTGGGAATTTATACAGGTGCCGACTTAAAATCGAAAACGCTGGAATATTTAGATGAACATTTCGGGAAAAGTGGCCGACATTACTATTATTTGGTGCGAGGGATTTCAAACAGTGCTGTTAAGCCTAATCGAACGACTAAATCGGTTGCTGCCGAACATACTTTCAATACCAATTTAACTTCCGAAATTTTTATGGAAGAGCGATTAGATCGTATTGCAAAAGAACTGTCCAAACGATTGCAAAAACATAAAATTTCTGGTAAAACCATCACTTTAAAAATAAAATACTCCGATTTTACCCAACAAACCCGAAGTAAAACCTTGCCTTATTTTATTTCCGACAAAGGATTACTGTTTGAGGTTGCCAAAGAATTATTGTATCAAGAAAAAATGAAAGATTCAGTACGTTTGCTAGGAATTTCCCTCTCCAACCTCAATACTGAAATAAAAAAAACCGTAGTGGTACAACTACGGTTTGAATTCTAATTTTATTTTGTCGCTTTCGCAGAAGTTCATTTATTCAATTTCCGAAATACGCAATGTATTTACCATCCCTTTATTGGCAACGGGCATAGCAGCCAAATTGACTAACATGTCACCTTTTTGAACAAAACCTTCTAGTTTTGAAATAGAATTAATATCATCAATGGTATCGTCAGTACTTACAAACTTGTCGTAAAAAAAGGCATTTACGCCCCAAAGCAAATTCAATTGGGTTAAAATACGTCTGTTAGAGGTGAAAACCAGAATGTGAGCATGAGGTCGCCAAGCCGAAACCTGAAACGCTGTATAACCACTATTGGTCAATGTTGTGATAGCTTTGGCTTCAATATCGTTAGCCATTACCGCCGCGTGATAACAAATGTTTTTAGTGATGTAACGATTGGTTTTAATTTGCGGTTGGTTTTGTGGCACTGTAATTAGCGGTGAATCTTCAACCGCTTGAATAATTTGAGTCATTTTTTCAATGACCTGAACCGGATAATTACCCACAGAAGTCTCTCCCGAAAGCATTACAGCATCCGCTCCGTCCATTACCGAGTTGGCTACGTCATTCACTTCGGCACGAGTAGGTGTTAGGCTGGTAATCATGGTTTCCATCATTTGTGTAGCCACAATTACAGGGATACGAGCCAGTTTGGCTCTGTGGATTAATTTCTTCTGAATTAGTGGTACTTCGTGTGCCGGAATTTCCACTCCAAGATCCCCACGAGCGACCATTAATCCATCGCAATGAGCGACAATTCGATCTATATTTTCAACCGCTTCCGGTTTTTCAATTTTAGCAATAATTGGAATTTTATGATCGGAATGTTTTGTAATCAAATCACGTAAATCTTTTAAATCTTCTTGCGTTCTTACAAACGAAAGTGCGATCCAATCTACCTTGTTTTCAATAGCGAAAATGGCATCTTTAATGTCTTTTTCAGTTAATGCTGGTAATGAAACTTTAGTATTAGGTAAGTTTACTCCTTTTTTAGATTTTAAAGGACCTCCTTGAAGGACTCTACAAACAACTTCTGTTTTTTTATCGGAAGAAACGGCTTCAAAAATTAATTTTCCATCGTCTAAAAGTATTTTTTCTCCTGGTCTTACGTCTTTTGGAAATGCAGCATAGGTCATATAAACGCGATCAGCTGTTCCTGGAACATCTTCGGCAGTTTGAAAAGTGATAATATCGCCTTTGCTTACGACTACATCTTCTTTCATAACACCAACACGAAGTTTTGGGCCTTGTAAATCGGCTAAAATGGCTGTCGTATATCCGTTTTCTTCGTTAAGTTCGCGAATAATTTGAATTCGTTCACTAACATCAGTATAATCAGCATGTGAAAAATTGATTCTGAAAACATCAACACCTGCTTCAATCATTTCTTTTATAACTTCCTTTGAACTACAGGCTGGGCCTAAAGTAGCTACAATTTTGGTCTTCTTTGTTGTTGGCATTTTTTAAAAAATTAAGTTGTTTTTAGATTTAATTTCATTGGCATCTACTTCATATACCGTACTAATGGAATCAATCGTATTTATTGTATTTATAATATCTTTTACCTTTATTTGATTGTCGTGTTCTATTTTTAAAAAGAAATCTACTTTTTTTAATTCAGAAACTAATGTGACTTGTGTGGTTACATTATTGTCTTCAAACAAATTAATGGCCGGAGTTTGTACTGGCGATTCTATTTCTTGTTTGTTTTGAATTAAGTCCCAAACCATCATTTTTTCCTCGTCATCAAAAGTAAATCTAGAAAACGATGCTTTTTTTTGGTTGACAGTTATTGGGATTTCGTTTTCATTTTTAGAAAGCAAAATGGTCAATTTTTGATTTATCTTGAAAGCCAATCTGTAATCTTCAAGCACGGTGTGAATTGCAATTAAATTGTAATCTACCTGATCGAAATCTTCCAATTGTAATTTATGAATAGCCATAAAATCTTTCAAATAAAATGTAAAGATACTATTTATCAGGCACACTAACTACTTTGCAGTGTTAGGAATGTGCTAATTTATTAACGAAAACGATTGCGTTGGGAATAAAATTATTTAGAATTTATTGAGACTGAAATACAAAATGAGCTCTTTTTGAAGTAATTTACTCGGCTTTCTTTTTTGAAGTTACCATGGCTCTAGCTACTACTTTTCTATCGATTGATAATCAAAAACTAAATGTTTCAAATCGCCAGTGGAAATGATTGAATATAGGTGAAAAGAGCATTTTTAGAAATGGAAGTATTTTGAGGCGAAATAAGAGGAATGTATTTTGTTAGCTGGATTAGCTAGTGAAATTTAAACTGTAAATTGCGGAGTCTTAATAATCAGAGGTTGGGTTTTTATAATTGGAAATAAAAAAACTGCAACCTTAAAAGTTGCAGTTTTTTGTATTACTTTGATTCTATATTAGATCTTTTCAAAAGGGATTGCTACAGTGTATTTTCCTGTCCCTACTTCTTCTTTAACTGCATATTGTCCTCTAACAAGTTTTATGTTAGCGATATCAAATCCTTCTTTTTTGAAAAAAGTAACGACATCTTGATCAAGTGTAATAGACTCATCTCCTTCAGAAATTGTGATGAATTCCTCTTCAACACTTTCTCTTTCCATTACAAGGTGGATGTGATTGTCATCTGAAACTCCAAAATTAACTTTATCAAATCCAATGCTCGCTAAACCTATTCTGATTTCACAAATACCAAATCCACTATCACAACCTAAACTTGGTCTTTCTAAATTTGCACCAATAGAAATCATGAATTTTATTCTAATCCTATTTAAAAGACTGTTGTTAGCTGTTGTGAAACTGTTGTTAACAGGTGTGTTTTCAACGGTGTTAATTTTTGATTCGTCGTTGTCACAAGAAACGATAGATGCAGATAAAAGGATTGCTGCGAAAGATGATTTTAAGGTTGTTTGTAATGATTTTTTCATTTCCATGGTTTAAAATTTTTATTTAGTTTGTTAAAAATATGGGCCAAAAATATGTAAATTTAGTTAACACACATATTAAATTTGCAAACTTTTTCTTATATTTTATATCTTTCTGATATATAAATAAATAGATTATTTTAATCCGAATGGAGTGTTTTGTTTTGGTTCAGTTGTTCTTAATGGATTGACAAATAGAATTATTGGCTCACCAAAAAGAATTAAGTTTTTTATTTTTGGAAAATATTTGCGTTGGGATGAAGGTTATTTTGAATCTATCTGTGACTGAAATACAAAATAAGCTCTTTTTGAAGCAATTTCTTCGGCTTTCTTTTTTGAGGTAGCTCTGGCTTTAGCCACAACTTTGTCATCGATTGATAAGCGAACACCAAAATGTTTCAAATTACCGGTTCCATTATCGTCGTAAATTTCGTAATTGAATACTTTCTTTTCTTTCTGACACCATTCAATCAACAAACTTTTATAACTAATGACTTTACCTTCCAAACGGTCAATGTCTACGTACGGTTTGATGATTTTTTTATGAATAAATTTTTCACAATATGTAAATCCAAGATCTAAATAGATGGCGCCAATAAAGGCTTCGAATAAATTACCGTGTATGTTTTCTCCGAAATGATTTACGGAGACTTTGCTTTCTACAAATTGAATTAATTTAAAGTCTTTTCCTAGTTCGTTTAAATGTTCTCTGCTCACAATTTTAGAACGCATTTTGGTCAAATAGCCTTCGTCGCCAGTAGGGACTTTGTTGAATAAGTGCGCTGCAATAACCGATCCTAACATAGCATCGCCTAGAAATTCCAGACGTTCGTAGCTTATTGGATTTCCTTTCTCATCCATTTTATTCATGGAACGATGTGTGAAAGCTTTTCGGTAATGAATAAGGTTTTTGGGCTTAAAGCCGAGTAATTCTTGGATTTTATCAAAAAAAATCCCGTCTTCAAGAGAACGGGATTTTGAAAATATTTTTTTAATAATCCTCATAGAGTGAATTAATTGATTTTTTTGAATAAAACACAAGCATTGTGTCCACCAAATCCAAAAGTGTTACTCATAGCTACTTTAATGTCTCTTTTTTGAGCTTTATTAAGCGTTAAGTTCAATTCAGGATTGATGTTTTCATCTACAACTTCGTGGTTGATTGTTGGAGGTACTATTCCGTGCTCCATAGCAAGTATCGAAGCGATAGCTTCAATGGCGCCAGCAGCTCCTAACAAGTGACCTGTCATTGATTTTGTAGAGTTGATGTTGATGTTTTTAGCGTGGTTGCCAAATACATGGCTAATCGCTTTCAGTTCAGCAACATCCCCAAGAGGTGTTGATGTTCCGTGTGTGTTAATGTGATCAACATCTTCAGGATTCATTCCAGCATCACGTAACGTGTTTTCCATTACTGCAATAACGCCAATTCCTTCCGGATGTGGAGCAGTTAAGTGGTAAGCGTCAGAAGACATTCCGCCTCCGCCAACTTCACAGTAAATTTTTGCACCACGTGCTTTAGCGTGTTCGTATTCTTCAAGTACTAATGCTCCTGCACCTTCGCCAAGCACGAATCCATCACGAGTTGCGTCAAATGGTCTTGAAGCAGTTTCCGGGCTTTCGTTTCTTGTTGATAAAGCTTGCATAGAGTTAAATCCTCCCATTCCGGCTATGGTTACGGCAGCTTCTGAACCTCCAGAAATAATGACATCGCACATACCCAAACGGATATAATTGAAGGCATCAATTAAGGCATTCGCCGAAGAGGCGCAAGCTGAAACAGTAGTATAGTTTGGACCCATAAATCCATTTCTCATCGAAATATGAGCTGGAGCAATATCGGCAATCATTTTTGGGATAAAGAAAGGGTTGAAACGTGGTGTTCCATCTCCTTTAGCATAGCTTAAAACTTCTTCTTGGAAAGTTTCTAAACCGCCAATTCCAGCACCCCAAATTACTCCAACACGTTGTTTGTTAACATTAGTGTCTGTAATTCCGGCGTCTTTTATGGCTTCTTCGCTTGCAGCAACAGCGTATTGGGCAAATTTGTCCATTCTTCTGGCTTCTTTACGATCGATAAATTCTTCGATATTGAAGTTTTTTACTTCGCAAGCAAATTTGGTTTTGTGTTTTTCGGTATCATAATAAGTAATAGGGGCAGCACCGCTTTTTCCGTTAACTAAAGCGTCCCAATATTCTTGAATGTTATTTCCAATGGGTGTTAATGCTCCTAATCCTGTTACTACTACTCGCTTTAATTGCATAGTTGTGTGGTTTTGTTTAATATAAAAAAACCCAAAGTGCTTTTAATAATTACTAAAAGAAACAATGGGGTATTACATAAATATTTTTATGATTGTAATACAATCAATGTTTTTACAAATCTACAAAAGATTCTGAAAAAGACATTAAAAAATAAAAAACATCTGTAAGCTTGCACTTACAGATGTTTGAGTGTGTTATTTTTTAGCTTCTTCGATGTAAGAAATAGCTTGACCTACAGTAGCAATGTTTTCAGCTTGGTCGTCTGGAATTTGAATATCAAATTCTTTTTCGAACTCCATAATTAGCTCAACAGTGTCTAATGAATCAGCACCTAAATCGTTAGTGAAGCTTGCTTCTGTTACAACTTCGTTTTCGTCAACACCTAATTTGTCTACGATAATCGCTTTTACTCTTGATGCAATGTCTGACATAATCTTTAATTTTAAATTTTAATTAGTTGGCAAAAATAAAAAACTTTATTTTAAAACAACATTTTAGTTAATAAATATAGCAACGAATTTAAAAAATTAATTTCACAAAGACACTTAATTTTAATTATTTATCATTTATTATTCTTTTTTTTGCGTAATAAAAATCACATAGGTTGGTAAATGTTAGTTTGAATTTAGCCAATCACATTATATCTTAAATAAATGAAAAAGATTGTAATATTTGCTTCTGGATCGGGGTCTAATGCCGAAAAAATTATATTACATTTTAAAAACAGTAATCAAGGAAATGTAGTTGCTGTACTCACTAACAATCTGCATGCCAAAGTTTTAGACAAAGCTAAAAATCATGATGTAGAAGCGATTGTGTTTTCTAAAAATGATTTAACGGAAGGAATAGTTCTTGAGAAAGTAAATCAAATAAAACCTGATTTAATTGTGTTGGCGGGATTTCTTTTAAAGTTTCCTGACGATATTATTGCCGAGTATCCAAATAAAATAATAAATATTCACCCTGCTTTATTGCCAAAATATGGTGGAAAAGGGATGTACGGTATGAATGTACACAGAGCAATTTTGGAAAATAACGACACAGAAACCGGAATTTCGATTCATTATGTGAATGAACATTATGATGAAGGCGGTATTATTTTTCAGCAATCAGTAAATATCGAAGATTGTAAAACTCCAGAAGAAATTGCGGCTAAAGTTCATGAATTAGAGCACAAATACTTCCCTCTAACAATAGAGAAACTAATCACTAATAATCTATAATTTTGAATCCTACCCACGAAGTTCACATTTATACAGATGGCGCTGCCAAAGGAAATCCAGGTCCCGGAGGTTACGGTGTGGTTATGGAATTAGTTGGGACTCCTTATAAAAAGGAATTTTACGAAGGATTCAGACACACTACAAATAATAGAATGGAATTGCTTGCAGTCATTGTCGGGTTAGAGAAACTAAAAAATCCAAATACAAAGGTCTTGATTGTTTCAGATTCTAAGTATGTGGTCGATTCTGTTGAAAAGAAGTGGGTTTTTGGCTGGGAAAAGAAAAATTTCACAGGAAAGAAAAATCCTGATTTATGGGCAAGATTCTTAAAAATATACCGCAAACATCAAGTAGATTTTAAATGGATAAAAGGCCACAATAATCACCCTCAAAATGAGCGTTGCGATGCTTTGGCGGTGATGGCTTCACAGCAAAATAAACTTTCTATCGATGCGTTTTATGAAGATGAAGCGAATCAGTTGCTTTAGTTTTTATACATTTACCAAAATGTATAAATTGGTTTTACTTGTTTTAAGTTTTGTTTTTTTTGGTTTTGCAATTCAGCAAAAGCCATGGGAACTGGCTTTGAATAAAAATGAGATTAAGGTGTATGTCAGAAAAGTAGACACCACTAATATAAAAGAATATAAGGCTATAATGAATGTGAAGTCACCTATGGATTCGGTGATCAACAAGATTCTAGACGTTAAAAACCTCAAAAATTGGAATTATAAAGTCAAGACAGCTGTTTTAATTAAAAAAACATCGGATAGTAGTTGGATTTTTTACATGCAGAATGATTTTGACTGGCCCATCAAAGACCGAGATCATATATCGAGGGTGGTGCTTCAAAAGAAAAAAAATGAATGTGTCATCACACTTACACCAGAAAATAAATTAATTAAAGAAAATCCAAATTTCATAAGAGTTAAAAACTTCAAAGGTACTTGGGTTCTCAAAAAAATAAATGACAAACAAACTCAAGTTATGCAACAATTGTTGGGTGATCCAGAGTCAAACGTGCCTTCTTTCATTATAAACTCTCTCCTGGTTAAGGCGCCATACGAAACATTTGTGGCGATGCGAAATCAGTTAGAAAATCCCAAAAAAGGAGTTAGTATTTCCAAAAACTAATCGTACATTTGCACCTTAATTTTTCAAAGTAGATTATGAACAAATTATTAATTGTAGGAACAGTTGCTTTTGATGCAATTGAGACCCCATTTGGTAAAACAGATAAGATTTTAGGTGGAGCAGCTACTTTTATAGGGCTTTCGGCATCTCATTTTAACTTACAATCGGCTATTGTTTCGGTAGTAGGAGATGATTTTCCTCAAGAACACATCGATTTATTAAAATCAAGAAATATAGACGTTACAGGTCTTGAAGTAGTAAAAGGAGGAAAAACTTTCTTTTGGAGCGGAAAATACCATAATGATTTAAATTCTCGCGATACTTTAATTACAGAATTAAATGTTTTGGCTGATTTTAAACCAGTTGTGCCAGAAAATTTCAAAAACACGGATGTGGTTATGTTAGGAAACTTACACCCATTAGTACAAAGTAGTGTTTTAGATCAATTGACTGAAACTCCAAAATTAGTAGTTTTAGATACTATGAATTTTTGGATGGATTGTGCTTTACCAGAATTAAAAGAAGTAATGAAACGTGTCGATGTGATTACCATCAATGATGAAGAAGCACGTCAGTTATCAGGAGAATATTCGTTAGTAAAAGCTGCTGCGAAAATCCAGACTATGGGGCCTAAATACGTAGTAATTAAAAAAGGAGAACATGGAGCATTATTATTCCATGACAAACAAGTTTTCTTCGCGCCGGCATTGCCATTAGAAGAAGTATTTGATCCAACAGGAGCTGGAGATACATTTGCTGGAGGTTTCTCAGGATTTATTACGCAAAGCGAAAATATTTCTTTCGAAAACATGAAAACAGCTATTGTTCAAGGTTCTAACTTGGCTTCTTTCTGTGTTGAAAAATTCGGAACAGAAAGAATGGTAGCCTTAACAAAAGAAGAAGTGCAAAATCGTTTAAAGCAATTTAAAGCTTTAACACAATTTGATATAGAATTATCATAAATTTATGCCTCGATATGTCGGGGCATTTTTATTTAAACCCTACAACACAACAACAATGAGTGACGCAATTAAACACGAGTGTGGCATTGCCCTTTTAAGATTAAAAAAGCCATTAGAATTTTACAAAGAAAAGTATGGCACAGCTTTTTACGGAGTTGAAAAAATGTATTTGCTTCTTGAGAAACAACACAATAGAGGTCAAGATGGAGCTGGATTGGCAAGTATAAAATTGGATGTGGAGCCAGGTCAGCGATACATTAGCCGAATCCGTTCCAATCAAGCACAACCTATTCAAGATGTGTTCAATCAAGTGAACCAACGCATCAGCGATGAGTTGACCAATAATCCTGAATATAAAGATAATGTGACGCTTCAAAAAGCAAATATCCCTTATGTGGGGGAATTGTTTTTAGGACATGTTCGTTACGGGACTTTTGGCAAAAACAGCATCGAAAACGTACACCCGTTTTTACGTCAAAACAATTGGATGCATCGTAATTTAATTGTAGCAGGAAATTTTAACATGACAAATGTTAAAGAGCTTTTCCAAGATTTAGTTACTCTTGGTCAGCATCCTAAACAAATGGCCGATACGGTTACTGTGATGGAAAAAATAGGTCATTTTCTAGATGATGAAGTGACTGATTTGTACCAAGAATGTAAAAATGAAGGGCTTTCTAAACAAGAAGCTTCACCAGTTATTGCCGAAAGATTAGATGTAGCCCGAATTTTAAAACGCGCGTCTAAAAACTGGGATGGAGGTTATGCAATGGCTGGGCTTTTAGGTCATGGCGATGCCTTTGTAACCCGTGATCCAGCAGGAATTCGACCAGCTTATTTTTATCAAGATGATGAAATTGTGGTCGTAGCTTCTGAAAGACCGGTAATTCAAACGGTTTTTAATGTACCATTCGATAAGGTTCAAGAAATTACACCAGGTCACGCTTTAATTATTAAAAAGAACGGAACTGTTATCGATGAAAAGATCAGAGAAGCATTGCCGAATAAAGCATGTTCTTTCGAACGTATTTATTTTTCACGCGGAAGTGATGCCGAAATATACCAAGAACGAAAAAATTTAGGAAAACTAATTATGCCTGCCGTTTTAGAGGCAGTAAATAATGACACTGACAATACTGTTTTTTCTTATATTCCAAATACAGCAGAGACTTCTTTTTACGGAATGGTTGAAGCAGCCAATGATTTTTTAAATCAAAGGAAAATAGCTGCTATTCTTGAAAGTAAAGAATCGTTATCCGCTGAAAAACTGCAAGAAATCTTATCTGTTAAATTGCGTTCTGAGAAAATAGCCATTAAAGATGTCAAATTGAGAACCTTCATTACTGAAGATAGTTCTCGTGACGATATGGTGGCGCATGTTTACGATGTGACTTACGGCGTTATAAAACCAACAGACAATTTGGTCATCATCGATGATAGTATTGTGCGTGGAACGACATTACAGAAGAGTATCATTAAAATGATGGACCGACTCAATCCTAAAAAAATAATCATAGTTTCATCGGCACCACAAATTCGTTATCCGGATTGTTATGGAATCGATATGGCTAAATTGGAAGGATTGGTAGCTTTCCGTGCCGCTTTAGCATTGTTGAAAGACAGAAATCTATACCATATTGTGGATGAAGTGTACGCCAAATGCAAAGCGCAAGAAAATTTAAATGACAGCGAAGTTGTGAATTATGTAAACGAAATTTACGCACCATTTACAGATCAGGAAGTGTCAGATAAAATTTCGGAATTGCTAACAGAAGCTTCAGTAAAATCGGAAGTGAAAATTATTTTCCAAACAGTAGAAAATTTACACGTTGCTTGTCCGAAAAACCTTGGGGACTGGTATTTTACGGGGGATTATCCTACAGATGGTGGAAATAGAGTGGTGAATAAAGCATTCATGAATTTTTACGAAGGAAAAGATGCAAGAGCGTACTAAATGTTAATATTTGCACTTCATCGGGTTTTTATACACTTCACCGATTTTCTTTGGTAGCAAAACAATATCAATATACTTTCGCCATACCATTACATAAGTAGGTTAAGTTTATGGTAGATTTGGGGCAAAAAAGGTAGAACTAAACTTCTACCTTTTTTATTTTATATAAGTTCCAAAATCTTAAAAAAATAAAATTGAAGCCTGTGAAAATAATTTTCTAACTAAATCTAGTTAGACGAAAATAGGCCAAATTTCAACTCAACGACTTTTTATACAATTCACCGATTTTCTTTGGAAATCAATCATTCCTAATATACATTTGACTCACCATTACATAAGTAGGTTAAGTTTATGGTAGATTTGGGGCAAAAAAGGAGGATATAATATTCCTCCTTTTTTATTTAATGTTAGTTATGATTCAATAAAAAAGCCAGAAAGTAATTTCTGGCTTTATATTTTTTATTTTATATCGATTATTTCGCTTCAGCGTATCTTCTAGAAACTTCAGCCCAGTTAATAACATTAAAGAAAGCTTCAATATAATCAGGACGACGATTTTGATAATTTAAGTAGTAGGCATGTTCCCAAACATCCATTCCTAAAATTGGTGTTCCGCCACAACCTACGCCTGGCATTAAAGTGTTGTCTTGATTAGGAGTTCCGCAAACTTCCAGTTTACCGTCTTTTACACATAACCATGCCCATCCTGAACCAAATTGTGTTGCTCCAGCCTTAGAAAAAACAGCTTTAAACTCTTCAAAACTTCCAAATGCAGCAGTAATGGCATCAGCTAATTCCCCTGTTGGCAATCCTCCACCGTTTGGTGACATTACAGTCCAAAATAAATTATGGTTGTAAAAACCTCCACCGTTATTACGTACAGCTCCTTTAGTTAAATCTAAATTTTTAAGAATCTCTTCAATTGATTTTCCTTCTAAATCTGTTCCAGCAATAGCAGCGTTTAAGTTTGTAGTATAAGCGTTATGATGCTTTGAATGGTGAATTTCCATCGTTCTTGCATCAATATGTGGTTCTAATGCATCATATGCATAAGGTAATTGTGGTAATTCAAATGCCATAATATTTATTTTTTAAAGATTAGTAATTAAATATAATTCAAAATTAATCATTTAACTTTGGAAAAGGAAATAGTATTTTTAAATACAGGAATAATTAAAACTTACTTCATGTCATTCAATATTCAACCTACTCATTTACAAAACCAATTAGTACAGTTAATTCCATTGCAAGAAAATGATTTCGAATCGCTTTTTCAAGCAGCCTCAGATCCGTTAATTTGGGAACAACATCCTAATAAAAACAGGTATAAAAGAGAAGTTTTTCGGAATTTTTTTGAAGGCGCGATGATCTCAAAAGGGGCATTTAAAATTTGTGATGCCATAACAAACGAAGTTATAGGTAGTACTAGGTTTTATGATTACGATGAGAATGACAAATCAGTTTTAATAGGTTATACTTTTATAACCAGAAAATTTTGGGGTAGAGGATATAATACAGCAATGAAAAAACTCATGCTAGATTATGCATTTCAATATCTCGATAAAGTTTATTTTCATATTGGTGCTCAAAATATTCGTTCACAAAAAGCCATTGAAAGAATTGGCGCTTTAAAAGTGGATGAAATGCAAGTGGAGTATTATGGAGAAGATTCAAAATTAAATTTTATTTACCTAATTTCTAGAAACTAATTCTATTGAAAACAGCTGCTTTTTCTGTGTATAATGCTTCGGCGGGATCTGGTAAAACCTATACTTTGGTAAAGGAATACCTTAAAATCATTTTAACGTCTCCAAAAAATGATGCATACAGGAATATTCTAGCCATTACGTTTACCAACAAGGCCGTTCACGAAATGAAAAGCCGAATTGTAGATAGTTTATTCGATTTTACCAAAGAAGAACCTTCCGAAAAGTCAGTTGCTTTCATGCAAGATCTTTCAAAAGATACGGGATTGACTTTGATTCAAATTGTCGAAAAATCGAAATCAATCATAAAAAACATCATTCATAATTATGCAGCTTTCGATATTTCTACCATCGATAAATTTACTCACAAGGTCATTCGTTCCTTTGCGTTAGATTTGGGCTTGCCTATTACTTTTGATGTTTCATTAGATACTGAAAATTTATTGCAAGAAGCGGTCGATGCTATTGTGGCTCAAGCCGGAGAAGATGCTGTGTTGACCAAGTTGCTGATTGATTTTACCATGGAAAAAACCGATGATGATAAGTCATGGGATGTTTCTAGTGATATTTTTGCCACAGGAAAATTAATTTTGAATGAAAATTACCGAGAAGAAGTACTGTCGTTAAAAAACAAAACCATTCCCGAGTTTATTGAATTAAAGAAGAAAATAGACAAATTGTGCGCCGATTTGCAACAGCAAAGTATGAGTTTAGCCCAGAAATCCATTGCTTTAATTGATAATAATGGTATCGAACACAATTCTTTTTATTCCAGCTATGTCCCTAAACATTTTTTAAAATTGGTTTCGGGAGACATTATAAAGCACGTTGGGCATTATAAATATCTTGATGAGGCCGAAGCAAAACGCTATTCAGCCAAAACACCTCAAAATCAAAAAGACGGGATTGATGAGATTTCAGATGAATTATTAGAAAATCTAAAGAGGATAAATGAAATTGCCGAAAACCATTCTTTTTATAGCGCTTTTCTAAAAAATATCACCCCACTTTCGTTATTAAATACAGTGAGTAATAAGTTGCAGGAAATTCAGGAAGAACAAAATATTTTGTCTATTTCCGAATTTAACAAGCTGATTAATGAGCAAATTCAAGATCAGCCAGCGCCTTTTATCTACGAGCGTTTAGGAGAGCGATACAGGCACTTTTTTATTGATGAGTTTCAGGATACTTCCGAAATGCAATGGCAAAACTTAATTCCTTTAATAGACAATGCACTTTCGAGCGAAAATCTGCTAGGTGAACAAGGGTCTTTACTGGTTGTAGGTGATCCAAAGCAATCTATTTACCGTTGGCGTGGCGGAAAAGCTGAACAGTTTATTGATTTGTCAAAAGATAAAAATCCGTTTAGTAACAAGGATAAAAAAGTTTTTGATCTCGAGACCAATTACCGAAGTTATGAAGAAGTAATACAATTCAACAACAGTTTTTTTAAGTATTTGTCCCAAAAATTTGATGATGAAAATTATAAGGATTTATACCAAAATAAAAGCCATCAGGAATCAAATACTAAAAAAGGAGGGTTTGTAAATATTTCTTTTTTACCAAAAATTGAAATGTCTGAAGAAGAAGAGGAAACATCAAGTGATTTGTATTTAAAGAAAACATTACAAACCATAGTTGAGGTTCAAGAAAAAGGATTTTTACTAAGTGAAATTGTAATACTTACCAGAAGTAATAAACATGGTGTTTTGTTGGCAAATTACTTGACTCAAAATGAAATTCCTGTTATTTCTTCCGAAAGCTTGTTGCTTAATTCCTCTTCTGAAGTTCAATTTATATTAAGTATGCTTCGGTATTTGAATGATAAAAAAGACAAGGAATCGTTAGCGCATGCATTGTATTACATCTCAAAAAATAATCAAAACGCGGTTCAGACCCATGATTTTATTAGTGAAGGAATTCAGTTTACTTCTGAAAATGAATTAGAAAAATGGTTGTCTGATTTTGGAATCCAAATCAATTTCAAAAATATTAAAAGAAAATCGCTTTACGAAGTGGTTGAAACCTTGGTTTTAAAAGGAATCACAGTGAATAAAAACAATGCCTACGTTCAGTTCTTTTTAGATATTGTTTTAGAACGCGATATAAAATACCAAATGAGTATTGCTGATTTTCTAGATTATTGGAATAAAAGCGGTCTTAAATTAAGTGTTCCTTCGGCTGAAGGGTCTAATGCGATTCGGATTATGACCATTCATAAGTCAAAAGGATTGGAATTTCCAGTTGTCATTTTTCCATTTGCCGAAGAAAACTTCAGCGTGAATAAAAGAGAAAAAATGTGGCTTGATGCGCCCAATGACGAGATTGATTTCAGTAAATTTTTGATTGACAAATCAAGTAAGGTTTCTGATTACGGTGAAAATGCAGCCAAAGTGTACAGTCAAAAATCACAAGAAGATTTATTAGATAATATCAATGTTTTATATGTGGCGTTAACCAGAGCTGAAGAGCAGTTGTACATTATTTCAAGTGTTAAAGAACGAAATAAACAAGGTGATTTGCCTAATAATGTGGCTTCTTTTTTTATTGAATTTTTAGAAAACGAGTATGAATATGATCAAAATAAACTGAGTTATGATTTTGGTAATGCCTTAAAAGTTTCCACAGAAAGAAAGTCGTCAAGAAATACAGAAGAAATTCAGGCGTTAACATCGGTTATAGAGCCAGGGGCTATAAAAATTGCCAAACGCGAATCGTTAATGTGGGGCACGCATCAACAAAAAGCAATAGAATTTGGTAATGTGATGCATGAAGTTTTATCGTTCGTCAAAGTGAAAGAAGATATCGATTTAGCGATAACAAAAGCATTAGAAACCGGATTGATTTCCGAAAATCAGAAAAAAGATGTTCTTTCAGTGTTGCAAGAAATCGTTTTCAATGAAAATTTAAAAGAGTTTTTTGCTGAGAACAATCAGGTTTTTAATGAAAGAAGTATTATAAAAAAGGGGGTGAAAACTATTGTTCCAGACCGAGTGGTTGTTAACGGAGATAATGCTTTTCTTTTAGATTATAAAACAGGAAATCATCAAGAGAAGTATGTAAAACAACTTTCAGAATACGAGAGTGCTTTGAAAGAGATAGGGTATAATGTGCAGAAAAAAGCACTTGTGTATATAGGAGAGAAATTAGAAATAGTAAATTTGTAGCAAAATACTAAAAACATGTACGGAAAAATTAAACAACACTTACAAAGCGAATTAAATACAATTCAAGAAAACGGATTGTATAAAAAAGAAAGAATTATTACATCGCCTCAAGGAGCAGAAATTACTATTTCTACAGGCGAAACGGTTTTGAATTTTTGTGCCAACAATTATTTAGGATTGTCATCGCACCCTGAAGTAGTTCAAGCGGCTAAAGATGCGTTAGACACACACGGTTTCGGAATGTCATCAGTACGTTTCATTTGTGGAACACAAGATATTCATAAAAATTTAGAGCAAAAAATCGCCAACTTTTACGGAACTGAAGATACTATTTTATATGCTGCAGCTTTCGATGCTAATGGTGGTGTTTTCGAACCTTTATTAGGAGAAGATGATTGTATTATCTCCGATAGTTTGAATCATGCTTCCATTATTGACGGGGTTCGCTTGTGTAAAGCAGCACGTTATCGTTATGAAAATTCCAACATGGAAGAATTGGAGCAACAATTAATCAAAGCCAATGCGGAAGGAAGACGATTCAAGTTAATTGTGACTGATGGCGTTTTTTCTATGGACGGATTAGTAGCGCCATTAGATAAAATTTGTGATTTAGCAGATAAGTATGATGCTATGGTTATGGTCGACGAATGTCATGCTGCTGGATTTATTGGTGCTACAGGAAAAGGCACGCTAGAAGCTAAAGGAGTTATGGGTCGTGTGGATATTATTACAGGAACACTTGGCAAAGCATTGGGTGGTGCAATGGGAGGTTATACTACGGCTAAAAAAGAAATCATCGAAATTTTACGTCAGCGCTCAAGACCGTATTTGTTTTCAAATTCCTTGGCGCCGTCAATTGTTGGAGCTTCATTAAAGGTTTTTGAATTGCTTGAAAAGGATACTTCATTGCGAGATCAGTTAGAATGGAATACCAATTATTTTAAAGAAGGTTTAAGGAAAGCGGGCTTAGATTTTATAGATGGTGACTCGGCAATTGTGCCAGTAATGCTATATGATGCAAAATTATCCCAAATTATGGCTGAACAACTACTTGAAAAAGGGATTTACGTAATAGGTTTTTTCTTTCCGGTAGTGCCCAAAGACAAAGCTAGGATTAGGGTACAGCTTTCGGCAGCGCACACTAAAGAACACTTGGACAATGCAATTCAAGCATTTACGGAAGTTGGAATCAATCTAAATATCATAAAAAAGTAATTTTTTTTAAAATATTATCGATTTTTTTAACAATTCATTTTGTAATTAATATCTTATCACTTACTTTTGTCGTAATAACGTATTGTAATCAAATAAAATTAAGTATGAAACATCTTAACAAACTTTTTGTTTCCATGTTGATGATTGCTGGGTTAAGTGCTACTGCACAAGACAGCAATAACCCATGGGCAATATCTTTCGGAGCCAACGCAGTAGATACAAGAACTAGCGCGGGTAACAGAGATTTTAATTTAAAAGATCACTTTTCAGAGTTCTTTAACCTTGAAGATCATTGGAACATTATTCCTTCTGTTTCTTATTTGACAGTAGCTAAAAATGTTGGTGGTAATTTTTCTGTAGGAATTACAGGTTCTGTGAACAAGGTTACTAAATGGGTAGAATGGGTTGGTCCATCACCTAATTCAACAGTAGTAATTGATACTGATTTAATGTATTATGCTGCTGATGGTAGAATCAACTACAGTTTAAAAAGTTTATTCGGAACTAAATGGTTTGACCCTTCAGTTCATATTGGTGGAGGTTATACTTTCTTAGGTCAAAAATCTGCTGGAACAGCTAATGCAGGTGGGGCTTTGACTTTCTGGTTTACTGAGCAAGTAGGTTTATCTGTAAGCTCTACTTACAAAAAAGCATTTACAGATAGAGTTGATTATGATGTTCCTTCTGTATTCCAACACATGGCTGGTTTAACTTTTCAATTTGGAGGTAAAGACACAGATGGTGATGGTATCTACGATAAAGATGATGCTTGTCCAGATGTTAAAGGTTTAAAAGAATTCCAAGGTTGTCCTGATACTGATGGAGACGGAATCCAAGATAAAGAAGATTCTTGTCCAGAAGTTGCTGGTCCAAAAGAATTAAACGGTTGTCCTGATACTGACGGTGATGGTATTGCTGATAAAGATGATGCTTGTCCTGAAACTGCAGGTTTAGCTAACTTACAAGGATGTCCAGATGCTGACGGTGACGGTGTTGCTGATAACAAAGACAAATGTCCTACTGTAGCAGGTCCAAGAGATAACGCAGGTTGTCCATGGCCAGATACTGACGGAGATAGCGTTTTAGATAAAGACGACAAATGTCCAGATGTTAAAGGTACTGTTGCTAACAATGGTTGTCCAGAAGTAAGCGAAGACGTTATGAAAAAATTAAACGACTACGCTAAAACTATCTTATTCGATACTAACAAAGCTACTTTCCAACAAAGAACTTACCCAGTATTACAAGCTATGGTTGCTATATTAAAAGAGTACCCAGCTTCAAACTTCTCTATCGAAGGTCATACTGACTCTGATGGTAAAGATGCTGCTAACTTGACTTTATCTGAAAATAGAGCTGCTGCTGTTAAAAATTATTTAATTGAAAACGGTGTTGATGCTGCTAGATTAACTTCAGCTGGTTTCGGAGAAACTATGCCAATAGCTTCTAACAAAACTAAAGCTGGTAAAGCTCAAAATAGAAGAGTAGAAGTGAAATTATCTAAATAATTTCCTTTAAAATAAATTCTTTAAAACGCCCCGATTTATCGGGGCGTTTTTTTATTTTTATAAAATGATAAATGGAACTTTTCTTGATAAACTAGTTAGTTATTTGATTGAGGATAATGCTAATCTAGATAAGATAACAATTGTTTTACCGAATAAGAGAGCTAAAGTATTTTTGTTAGAAGCATTAAAAAATAAGTTTGACAATTATTTTTTTGCACCCCAAATAATAAGCATAGAAGAGTTTGTTCAAGAATTATCAGGAATTCGTAATATTGACTCGGTTGAATTGTTATTTGAATTTTACGAAGTTTATTTAAGTATTACGCCTTCAGAGAAGCAAGTAAGCTTTGAAAAATTTGCCAATTGGGCAGTTACATTATTGCAAGACTTTAATGAGATAGACAGGTATTTACTCAGTCCAAATCATGTATTCTCTTACCTAAAAGATATTGAAGCGTTAAAGCGTTGGGACTTATCAGCATCAGAAACAACACCGTTGATAGACAAGCAGCTTGAATTTTGGAAATTATTACCTCATTATTACGATTCTTTTTACAATCATCTTAAAGTAAAAAAGATGGGTTATCAAGGGCTAATTTATAGAGAAGCTGTAAATAATTTAGAATTTTACGCTGCCAATATTGAAAGTCAAAAGATTATATTCGCTGGTTTTAATGCCTTAAATAAGGCAGAAGAAAAAATAATTCAATACTTATTATCAATTGATAAAGCTGAAATACGCTGGGATATAGATAGTGTCTTTATTAATGATGCATCACACGATACCGGTTTGTTTGTAAGAAGATTTAAAGATAAATGGCAGCATTATAAAACCAACCCGTTTGAGTGGATTGTAAATGAATTTTCAACAGAAAAAAACATTCAAATAATAGGTACTTCAAAATCTATTGGACAAGCTAAAATAGCCTCTAATATTATTGATGACATTATTAAAACTTCGCAAACAACAGCATTAGACAAAGTTGCATTGGTTTTAGGTGATGAAAACTTGCTGATTCCCATATTGCATTCACTACCAGAAAATGTCGGGAGTTTGAATATCACGATGGGGTATTCAAGTAAAAATAATCCGATACAAATATTAATAGCCAAACTTTTTAAGATGCATAATAATGCTTTAAAGAGAAGTCAAGAAAGCTATGTGTTTTATTATAAAGATGTTTTAGATGTACTCTCAAACCCAATTATCGAAAGTTATGTTTCGGCAACTCAACTTGTAGAAACTGTTAAAAGGAATAACTACACCTTTATCACGCATCAAAAAGTAATTTCATTGCATGAAAATCAGAATAATCTTTTCGATTTATTATTCCAAAAATGGAATTTAAAACCAATTGAAATTCTTGAAAATATAACTTCGATATTGTTGATTGTCAAACAAAATTTGGACAATAATGTTGAAGAAGATAAAATTGTAAAAGCCTTTTTGTATTCTGTCTTTAAAGCCATTAATAAGCTTATTTCTTATTGTTCTAAGAATGATTATATTGATTCGGTTGATGTTTTGTATAGTATTTACAAGCAAGCCATTGAAGTAGCCGAAGTTTCTTTTGAAGGCGAGCCTTTGTCGGGTTTGCAAATTATGGGTGTTTTAGAAAGCCGTGTACTCGATTTTGAAACGGTCATTATTACCTCAATGAACGAAGGTAAATTCCCTACGGGTAAATCGGTCAATTCATTTATTCCATACGATGTAAAACGCGAATTGGAATTGCCTACTTTTAAAGAAAAAGACGCCATTTATACCTATCATTTTTACCATTTATTACTCAGAGCTAAAAATATTTACTTACTCTACAATACCGAAAGCGAAGGATTAGACGGTGGTGAAAAAAGCCGATTTATTACCCAACTTGAAGTAGAAAAACAACCCAACCATGTCATTTCACATCGAATCATTCAACCGAATGTGCCAAACATTGCTTCACAAAGTATGAGTGTCGCAAAATCGAATTTGGTAGTCGACCGATTAAAAGAAATAGCCACAGTAAAAGGGTTTTCACCATCAGCATTAACCACTTATGTGCGAAATCCGATGCAGTTTTATTTTCAAAGAGTGTTGTCTATAAAAGAGGTCGATGAAGTAGAGGAGAATATTGCCTTAAACACTTTAGGAACCATCATTCACGAGACATTAGAAGAATTATACAAACCCTTTTTAAATCAGTTTCTTTCTGATGCGATTCTAAATCAAATGTTGTCTGCTGCTGATGAAGAAGTGTACAAACAATTCCGATTAATCTATAAAGAAGGTGAAGTTAAAAAAGGTAAAAACTTATTGGCATTTGAAGTAGCCAAACGCAATGTTTACAATTTTTTGAATGAAGAAAAAAAACTCATTGAAAATGGCGATGCAGTTAAAGTATTGGCTTTAGAAATACCTTTAGAAAGAATTTTAGAAGATTCCCGTTTACCTTTTCCAGTAAAAATCGCTGGTAATGTTGACCGAATTGAAATTAGAAACAATAAGATTAGAATTATTGATTACAAAACAGGTAAGGTTGATAAAAATAGTGTTCAGTTGAAAGACTGGAGCGGATTGACACTTGATATTAAAAATGATAAAATAATTCAGTTGCTCTGCTACGCATTTATGTATGAAGAGCAATCTAACGGAACAGAAATGGAAGCCGGTATCATTTCCTTCAAAAATATGAAAGGAGGCTTTTTGCCTTTTGGAATCAAAGAAGGAAAAGAGGTAATAACTGATATAACTCCTGAGATTTTAGAAGACTTTAAAACCGAAATAATTGCATTAATCAATGAGATTTTAAACGCCGAAATTCCTTTTGAAGAGAAAGTAATCTAACAGATTTTTAAAAAATCCAACAACACCTTGCCCAATTGGGCTCTGTTTTCAATATGACTCATATGTCCATCAGGGAAAGCATAAAATTTGAGATGGGTTCCTTCTATTTGTTTTTTGTTTTCTTCGTAATTCAAAACAGGATCTTTTTTCCCTAAAATTAACTGAATAGGAAAGGTTGAAGTATGTAAAAGTATTTCACGGTCTTTGCGAACTTTCATTCCTTCCAGTGCGGCAACGATTCCTTGAAGTGGTGTTTTTAAAGCCTCAAGTTTTACACTTTCTATTTCGTCAATCAACTTTTCGCGGTTGTCCTCGCTAAACAAATTGGCAATTGACATTCGAATAAAAGTAGAGTAATCTTTCTTTACAGCGATTATGGCTCGGTCACGATTGGTTTTGCGTTCTTCGCTATCTGCTTTTGAAGTAGAGTTTAATAAAACCAATCCTTTCATGAAGGTGGGATACAATTCGGCGAAAGCCAAAGCGACATAACCACCCATCGAATGTCCTACAAAAATAGCCTTTTTAATTTTTAGATGATGTAAAACGGCATAAACCATATCAGCTTGGTCTTCCATAGTGTGAATATATCCAAGGCATTCACTTTTGCCATGACCTAACAAATCGATAGTAATTACATGATGTTTTTGCGCCAATTCTTCCGTATGAAAATCCCACATGGTCGAATTTTCTAAAAAACCGTGAAGCAACACCACAGCAGTTCCTTTTCCGATTTCAGAATAAGCAATTTTGGTGTTTTTATAGAGGAGTGTATTCAAACTAAAGTTTAAGGTCTTATTTTATGATGTAAAAGTAGTATTAGGTTTCTTCTTCGACAAGTATTTTGAATGAAAAGCAAATTATTTTATTTTAAAAAAGCCTCAATGGTGCCAAAGTATTTTTCTTCAGCGTCAAGCCATCCGTAATGTTTGGAATTTTCAAGTAAAATCATTTTCGAATTGGGGAATGTTTTCAAAGCAATTTCGCCAATTTCTTTACTAATAATATCTTCTTTTCCTTGGATGATTAAAACCGGTTTTTGAAAAGATTTTAGCTTGTTTTTGCAATCAAATTTAATGTTTTGCATGTCGCTCCATAATAATCCGTTTATGGTCGAGTTTCCTTGGGTGAGTCTTTCGGCAATGATCGGAATGAATTTTCGATTGTAAACATACGCTGGTGCCATCGCTCTTCCTCTTCCTAATCTGGTTGGGTGACTGGTGTCGCCTTTTTCAATTTTGTCATTCCAGTATTGTAAGGAGTCTCTTTCTATTTTGCTCAATCCAGATTCAATTAAATTGGAACTGTTTAATAAGCTTAAATCAACACCGCCTGATGAAGATAAAATCAATTTGGTAATACTGTTTGGGTAAATAGTGGCATAATATGACGCCAACATTCCGCCAAAAGAATGACCCAAAATAACCCATTTTTTAATTTTCAGATGTTTGCGCAAATACTCAATATCATCAGCCATGATTTTCATGGAAATCGTTGTTGAATTTAACTCCGGTAGTTTTGATTTTCCAGTTCCTCTTTGGTCATAAACAATTGTTTTGTGATTTTTCGATAAGGTTTTTGCCATCGCTTCAAATCCGTTGCTATTCATTCCCGGTCCGCCATTAATGATTAAAATGGGAGATCCTTCGCCAAATGTTTTATAATAGGTTAGGCTGGAATCGCTGTTTTTTGAAAAACCTTCGGTTTGCGAAAAGACGTATTGAACAGAAAGTAAAAATATAAGGAATAAAAAGGGTTTCATATTTTTATGGATTTATATAAAAGTAATAAAAAAAGACTCGTTTTTTGCGAGTCTTTTTTTGATGTAAATCTAGTTGTTGTTGAATTAGCTATTCATGATGCTTTCAATTTCATCGGCTTCAATTGGAATGTTGCGCATTAGGTTAAAGGCTTCTCCTTTTTCTTGAATGACCACGTCATCTTCTAAACGAATACCAAGACCTTCTGCTGGAATGTAGATGCCAGGTTCTACAGTGAAAACCATATTGGGTTGCATTGGTTCGTGTAATAAACCGTAATCGTGGGTATCTAACCCTAAATGGTGCGAAGTTCCGTGCATGAAATATTTTTTATACGCTGGCCAATCTGGATTTTCGTTTTGTACATCGGCTTTGTCAAGCAATCCTAAACCAATTAGTTCAGATGTCATGACTTTGCCCACTTCTACATGATATTGTTTCCATAATGTTCCAGGAACTAACATTTTAGTCGCTTCGTTTTTCACATTCAAAACCGCATTGTAAACCGCACGTTGTCTGTCGGTAAAACGACCTGAAACAGGAATCATACGGGTTAAATCACTTGAATAGTTAGCATATTCTGCTCCTACATCTAATAAAATCAAATCGCCAGCATGACACTGTTGGTTGTTTTCGATATAGTGAAGTACGTTAGCGTTATTTCCTGAAGCAATAATTGGAGTGTAAGCAAAACCTTTAGAACGATTGCGTAAAAATTCGTGAGCCAATTCAGCTTCAATTTCATATTCCATTACGTTAGGTTTCACGAACGATAACAAACGGCGAACTCCTTTTTCGGTAATATTACAGGCTTGTTGAATTAAATCGATTTCTTCACTTTCTTTAATAGAACGAATACGTTGTAAGATTGGGTTCGATTTTTCGACTTTATGTGCTGGATAAGTTTCTTTCCACCATTTGATAAAACGCGCTTCACGAGTTTCGGTTTCAATAGTTGCGCGATAATGTTCGTTAGTGTTGATGTATATCGTTTCGGCGTAAGCCATAATTTCCTTTAATGTTTTGTGGAAATCCTGTAACCAAATTACGGTTTTAACACCTGAAACTTCAAAAGCGCGATCTTTGGTCAGTTTCTCACCTTCCCAAATCGCAATATGCTCGTTGGTTTCTTTTAAAAATAAAATTTCTTTTAAGTTTTCATACGGAGCGTCAGGAAAAAGTAATAAAATACTTTCTTCTTGGTCTACTCCCGATAAGTAAAAAATATCGCGATGTTGTGCAAACGGCAAAGTACTGTCGGCAGAAACTGGATAAATGTCGTTAGAGTTGAAAACGGCAACACTGTTGGGTTTCATCATCGAAGTGAATTTTTTTCGATTTTTGATGAACAAGTCGCGATCTATTTGGTGGTATTTCATGATTGATAAATATTATTGAATTATTTATCAAATTTAAGTAAAGGATTTTTTTAAAATGTAGCCAAATGGCATTATTTTATATTTTTTCTAATTCGGCTCATGTGTCTTGATGAAATGCCTAAAAAAGAAGCCAAATAATGCAATGGAACTTCTTGTAAGAGTTTGGGTTCAGTAACTAACAGCTTTTTATAACGTTCTTCTGGAGTTAAGGTAAGTAAATCGATACGATAATCGTCAATTAAACAAATTTGTCTTTCAATTAAATTGTAATAAAACTGGTTAAAGACTTTGTTGTTTTCGATTAAAGATTTAAAAGTTTCGATGTCAACAACCCATAATTTACAATCGGCAATAGCTTTTACGCTTTTTCGGGAAGGTTTTTTTAATAAAAAACTGTTTAAGGAACTCGTAACCGTGTTTCGTAAGGCCAGATAAGTGGTTTTTTCTTCCTCTAAAACTGAAACCGAATGTTGTAAAATGCCGCTTTCAACAAAGCAAAAATAAAGGCACACTTCTCCTTCTTTAACAAAGTATTCGTTTTTCTTTAAATGCAAAACGCTAAACTTATTTTTGGCTTTCAAAATAAGATGGTGAAGCTTTTCGTTATCATTAGCGACAATCAGATTTAAATAATCTAAAAAAGCTTTATCGTTATTATTATCTCCCATTTTTATTGAATTGAATACAAAAATATCTTTTTAATGCTAAATGTCTTGTGTAAAATATTAAAAACCATATTTTTATCAAAAAAATAATTGAACTGATTAACAAAGAAACTTTAAGCTTGTTGAATTTAAAACTTACAATTATGAAAATGAAATATTTGTATTCAATACTGTTCGCTTCACTATTTTTATTATCGTGTACTGATAATGATGACAAAGAGCAAGCTGAGCCGCAATTAATCGTTAAGTTTAAGTTTGATCCCACTCAAGCTCGATTGGATAATTTAGGACAACCATCGACAGTTCCTGCGGGTCACGCCGCGCAATCTCCTATTTTTAATAAAATAAGTTCACATTATTTAGAGTTGGCACCTACTGCATTCACGGCTTTGGGTCAGGGTGAAGTATTGTATAGAAATGCAGAAACAACCGCTGGAGGTGCTAATGCTATCGATTTTAGTAAAGCAACAATTGTGGGTCAAGGCGAAGCTTTTATCTCGATTCCTTTAAGTCAACTAAAAGTAGGAAGTTACGAATGGGTAAGATGTTCGCTTTCTTACCAAGATTATAATATAAAAGTGTTAAGTGCCGGAACAGAATATACTGGAACACTGGCGAGTTTTGTAGGTTTTAGAAATTACTTGACCACTTTTACTTCTGGAGGATATAGTTACACTGTCAACGGAAATAAAGATCAAGGCTATTGGGCATTTGGTTTGCAAGGGTTTAGTTATTCAACGTCAGGACAAGCGCCTGCTGGAGCAACAACAGTGCCAAATCCGTTGCACGCCAGCTCACCAATTCCAGCAGGATCATGTGTGGTTACTGGAAAATTTGCTGAAAATCTTGTCATTACCGGAAACGAAACAACTGATATTACTATTACGCTTTCGTTGTCTATAAACAATAGTTTTGAATGGACCGAAGTGACCGCTGATGGTAAATATGAACCTGCAAATGGCGAAAACGTTGTCGATATGGGACTAAGGGGTTTGATCCCTAGTTATGTGAAATAGTTTTTTACTGACAAAAAACACAAAACAAAGTGGGTTTAACTATTTGATAATCAATGCTATTTAAGTCCACTTTAAATTCATTATAAATTACTTCTAAAAGGTTGTACAAACACCCAAATTGCTTTATTTTTGTTTGAATTTTTTAAAAACTCTACAATCAAACAAATATTATGGCAAAATCTGCACTTTTAAAGTCATCTTTAGCAAAGAAATACTGGATGGCTCTTACAGGTTTATTTTTATGCTTGTTTTTGGCTGGTCATTTAGCTGGTAACCTTCAGTTAATTTTTAGCGATGCATTACATTTCAATCAGTATGCATTGTTTATGACTTCAAATCCTGCGGTAAAATTATTATCTTACCTAACCTACATTTCAATTGTTTTCCATGCTATCGATGGAATTATGCTGGCAATTCAAAACAAAAAAGCAAGACCTATTGCGTATGCTATGAATAATCCACAAAGCAATAGTTCTATGGCGTCAAGAAATATGGCGGTTTTAGGAACTGTAATTTTGGTTTTTATTGCTACTCACATGATGAATTTTTGGGCAAAAATGCATTTTGACGAAAAAATGCCGTTGCAAAAAACAACCATTGAAGTGCAGCCGGGAATGAAACAAGATTTTTATTTAACTACTGATGGTGGTTATGTTCCTGTAGCAGACCAAACCTATGTTGTAAAAAATAGAACTGAAATTTACGATGCAAATGCCAATGTAAAAGTAAAAGAAGCATACAAAGATTTGCATAAAATTACTTTCGATTTCTTTAGAGATCCTCAATACGGATTAGCGTTTACTATATTTTATGTGTTAGCGATGATTGTATTAGCTTTTCACTTAATGCACGGATTTCAAAGTGCTTTCCAATCTTTGGGAGCAAACAATCCTAAATATACGCCAGCAATTAAATTCTTTGGACTGGGATTCGCGATCATTGTACCAACATTGTTTGCTATCATTCCACTTTTCATTCATTTTACTAAATAATCAACATCAGAATATATTATGAAGTTAGATTCTAAAATACCAGAAGGTTCTATTTCAGAGAAATGGACTAATCATAAAAATCATTTAAAGCTTGTTGCTCCAAATAACCGTCCTAAAATTGATGTTATTGTGGTAGGAACCGGTTTAGCAGGTGCTTCTGCAGCCGCTTCACTTGGTGAAATGGGTTACAATGTAAAAGCATTTTGTTTTCAAGATTCTCCTCGTCGTGCGCACTCAATTGCTGCACAAGGAGGTGTGAATGCAGCGAAGAATTATCAAAATGACGGGGATTCTGTTTACCGTTTATTCTACGATACAATCAAAGGTGGTGACTACCGTGCGCGTGAAGCAAACGTTCACCGTTTAGCGGAAGTTTCAGGAAATATTATCGACCAATGTGTGGCTCAAGGTGTTCCTTTTGCTCGTGAATACGGAGGTTTATTAGATAACCGTTCGTTTGGTGGTACACAAGTACAACGTACTTTTTATGCTGCTGGACAAACAGGACAACAATTGTTGTTAGGAGCTTACTCTGCTTTATCTCGTCAAATAGGATTAGGGCGTGTTGAAATGTTCAACCGTCATGAAATGTTAGACTTAGTTAAGGTTGACGGAAAAGCTCGTGGAATTATTGCACGTAACTTAGTTACTGGTGAAATCGAAAGACATTCGGCACATGCGGTTATTATTGCTTCTGGAGGATATGGAAATGTATATTTCCTTTCAACGAATGCTATGGGAAGTAACGTAACTGCTGGTTGGAAAGTGCACAAACAAGGTGCGGCTTTTGCTAATCCATGTTACGTACAAATCCACCCAACATGTATTCCGGTTCACGGAACGAATCAGTCAAAACTAACGTTGATGTCTGAATCATTGCGTAACTCAGGACGTATTTGGGTGCCAAAGAGAAAAGAAGATGCAGAAGCGATTCGTGCTGGAAAATTAAAACCAACACAAATTGCCGAAGAAGATAGAGATTACTACTTAGAAAGAAAATATCCAGCTTTTGGAAACTTAGTACCTCGTGATGTGGCTTCAAGAGCCGCAAAAGAAGTTTGTGACGCAGGTCACGGAATTGAAGCTAATGATACCAATGAAGGAGTATATTTGGATTTCTCATCAGAGATTCAATCTAAAGGAAAACAAGTAGCTTATGCTAAAGGAAATCACAATCCTTCTCAAGAAGAAATCACTTCATTGGGTAAAAAATGGTTAGAAGAAAAATATGGTAACTTGTTTACCATGTACCAAAAAATTACAGATGAGAATCCGTACGAAACACCAATGAAAATTTACCCAGCAGTGCACTATACTATGGGTGGTGTTTGGGTTGATTATAACTTACAATCGACTATTCCAGGTTGTTTCGTAGCTGGAGAAGCTAATTTCTCTGATCACGGTGCAAACCGACTGGGAGCTTCGGCTTTAATGCAAGGTTTAGCCGATGGTTATTTCGTATTGCCTTACACGGTTTCTAACTATTTAGCAGATGAAATCAGAACTGGAAAAATCTCTACAGATTCTCCAGAATTCGTAGAAGCTGAAAACAGAGTTAAAGATCAAATCAATTTCTTCTTAAACAATAACGGAACCAAAACTGTAGATCATTTCCATAAAAAATTAGGTTTGATTATGTGGAATAAAGTAGGGATGGGACGTAATGCTCAAGGATTAACCGAAGCTATTGCTGAAATTGCACAATTAAAAGCAGATTTCTACAAAGACGTATTCGTTCCTGGAAGCAATGACGAAATGAATGCCGAATTAGAAAAAGCACTTCGTGTAGCTGATTTTATCGACTTAGGGCAATTAATGGCAATGGACGCGTTGCAACGTAATGAGTCTTGTGGAGGTCACTTCCGTGAAGAGTACCAAGACGCTGAAGGAGAAACGCTTCGTGATGACGAAAACTTTGCTTTCGTAGGTGCTTGGGAATACAAAGGCGATGACATCAGTAAAGAAGAATTACACAAAGAAGTTTTAAAATACGAGTCAATTAAAATTGCAGCTCGTAATTACAAATAATAGCCAATTAGGTATAAAAGATAAAGTTATGTCTGCAGCAAAAAATATAAATATCAACCTTAAAATTTGGCGTCAAAAAAACGCTAAAGCACAAGGGAGCATGGAAACTTATAAATTAGATAATGTTTCTACAGCTAGTTCGTTTTTGGAAATGTTAGACCAATTAAACGAGCAATTAGTCAACGAAAGAAAAGAACCTGTTGCTTTCGACCATGATTGTCGCGAAGGAATTTGTGGTATGTGTTCGCTTTACATTAATGGTAGAGCTCACGGACCAGATACCGGAACAACAACATGTCAATTGCACATGAGAAAGTTCAACGATGGAGATACTATCTTTATTGAACCATGGCGTTCTAAAGCTTTCCCAGTAGTAAAAGATTTAGTGGTTGACAGAAGTTCTTTCGATAGAATTCAACAAGCCGGAGGTTTCGTTTCTGTAAATACTTCAGGAAATACTATCGATGCTAACGCAACTCCAATTAATAAGCAAGATGCCGACAAATCTTTTGAAGCAGCAGCTTGTATTGGTTGTGGTGCTTGTGTAGCATCTTGTAAAAACGGATCTGCGATGTTATTCGTGGGAGCTAAAGTGTCTCAATACGCTTTATTACCACAAGGAAAAGTAGAAGCGACTAATCGTGTATTAAACATGGTACGTCAAATGGACGAAGAAGGATTTGGTAACTGTACGAATACAGGAGCTTGCGAAATCGAATGTCCAAAAGGTATTTCACTAGAAAATATCGCTCGTATGAATAGAGAATATTTGAAAGCGAGTTTGAAATAATTTGAAAAGCGTCTTCGGACGCTTTTTTTTATGGCTTAGTTTTTGTTAATTTAACAATCAAATAAGATCACATGAAAAAAATATATTTACTCACATTGTTGCTAGTCACAGCTATTAGTTTCTCACAGACAGCAGAAGAAAAAGAACAAAAGAAAAAGCAAGTAGAAGCCGAAAAAGCATCATTGCCTAAACCGTATCACGAAATGGAAGATGCTGAGGTAAAAGTGAAGGAATTAGTTGCCAAAGCCAAAGTGGAAAATAAGAACATTATACTCCAAGTAGGAGGGAATTGGTGTGTTTGGTGCTTGCGATTGAATAATTTTATTCAGAAATCTGACGAGTTGAAAGGAATAATCGATGCAAACTATTTGTATTACCATTTGAATTGGTCTCCAAAGAACAAAAACGAAAAATTCTTTGCTAAATATGGTAATCCCGGAGATAAACAAGGGTATCCGATTTTTATGGTTTTAAATAAGAAAGGGGAGTTAATTCATGTCCAAGAAACCGGTTCTTTGGAAGAAGGTAAAGGGTATAGTGTCGATAAAGTAAAAGCATTTTTTAGTGCTTGGGTTGTAAAATAAATAAGTATGAAAATAACCATCATTCAATCTGATTTAACCTGGGAAAATCCCCAAGCCAATCGAAATTATTTTGAAGAAAAAATCAATTCCATTTCAGAAGAAGTAGATTTAATTGTACTTCCCGAAATGTTTTCTACAGGATTTACCATGAATCCATCTTCAGTTGCAGAAAGCATGAATGGAGAAACTGTTTCCTGGATGATTGCTTCGGCTAAAGCTAAAAACTGCGCTATTACAGGGAGTATAGTCATTTCTGAAGGCGGTAAATTTTACAACCGATTGGTATTTGTTTTTCCTTCCGGAGAAATAAAAACGTACGATAAAAAGCATTTGTTTTCATTAGCATCGGAAGAAAAAATATTTACTGCTGGAAGCCAAAAAGTAGTTATTGAATATAAAGGATGGAAAATCTGTCCGCTGATCTGTTATGATTTACGTTTTCCAGTATTTTCCCGGAATGTAGAGAATTATGATTTATTATTGTATGTGGCCAGTTGGCCCAAACCCCGAATTAATGCTTGGGATGCTCTTTTAAAAGCGCGTGCCATCGAAAATATGAGTTATGTGATTGGGGTAAACAGAATTGGTTTAGATGGGAATAATCACGAATATTCAGGCCATTCGCAAATAATTAATTATCTCGGCGATTATTTGATTGAGCCTTTTGAAAACGAAGCGGTAAAAATCATCCTTTTAGATAAAAATCAATTGATGGAAACCCGTCAAAAATTGAATTTCTTAAATGATAAAGATAAGTTTCAGCTAATTTAAAGCGATATTATTTTTCCAAATCAACTTCTTGATTGACGTCCCAGTTGGCGCGAACATCAATTTCTGTAGGGAAATGGATTACTTCTTCGGCCTGACGATTTTCTAAATAGCTTCCGGTATCGCGTTGTTTGTTGCTATTTTGGTCGTAAATAACACGTAAAGAATATTGTTTTGGTTCTATCAATAAAAATTCAACCACAGGATTGTCTGTCGAATATTTACTTTCCAGAATATTACCTTTTTTATCTGTTAATTCGACAATGATCGGAAATGATTTTACATTTTTCAGATTCACTTTCAAATTCCCGTAATCAGTATGATTTTTAGTAGAAAAACTAAATTTTATACTATCATTGGCGTGTCCTAAATAATCTTCAACAGCATTTGGAAGCATTTCAAAAGTATATTTTTGGTTTGGTTCTTTTTCAAATAAAACTTCTAATTTTTGATAAAACTCATCATAATTGGTTTTGAAAGCTACTTTAGAAGAATCCTGTTTTGTTAAATTCATTTTCGAAAAATCAAATTTATCAAGAGGGGTAGAAGTATTTATGGTGAAATTCTCATTGAAATTGAGTACGCCTTTTTGCTTTGTTCTCAAACTCAAAGTATCTTGCTTTTGATTTTTAAGCTTCACTACAAAGTCTTTTTTGAAATTTTCTTTTTCAATATTTAAAAGAATAGAGTCGTTTTTGATAGGTGCAATCCAAACTTGAAGCGAATCTTTTTCAGGGAATTTTGTTACTCTTGTTTGTATTGGATTGTTGTTGTGTTTTGCAGAAATTTTAATGTTTTCTGGATTTCCTTCGTAGCCCACGTAAACTTTGTTACCTGAAGCTTGCGTTGGTTTTTTTGCGTTAAATCGTGCAGTTTCTTTAAACAATTCAAGTTCAAATATAGATTTGTCCGGTACGATTATGGTTTGATTGTAGAATCCTATTTTATCTTTATTGGGGTCAAATTTGTAATTTGGAGTTTTTTCTTTTAGCGCAATAAGCTTGTATTTTCCAGCTCTTACATTTTCAATTTTAAAGGTTTTTAAACTGTCTAAAGTATTGGTAATGTATCTTGGTGTTTGTTTGTAAACAATCGAATCATTGAATTTTTCGTCTACTTCGTACAACATTACATTTACATAAGTGTCTGCTTCTCTTTCGTAAGAATCTTTGATGGTTCCTTCAACAGTTAAAGAGTCTAATTCGGCTCCAGTTGAGAAAACGTATTTAAATTGCGGAAAAGCATTCCCTTCATTATTGTCAATAATACTTTGGCCAAAATTAAAGCTATAGGTAGTGTTTGCTTTTAAAGTGTCGTTAATTTTAATGGTAATTTGTTTGCTGGCACTTCCTTGAGGTAAAACCGTGATCTGGTTTTCCATAAAAGGAGATACAATCAGGTTTTTTTGCAAATCTTTAATCTTTACATATTCATCAAAGGTGATTTTGATGGTTTTCTTATTAAAGTTGGTCGAAAAATTCTTAGGATTACTTGAAACAATCTTTGGGGCAAGAATGTCTTTATCACCACCCGTAATAGAGCCCCTTTTGGCGCAACTCACGACGAAAAGTAAAGTTGAAACGATATATATGCAGCATTTTATTTTTCTCATAAAACCATAATTACAGCACAAAATAACAACTATATTTAGTGGAAACGAAATATTTTTATTGGTTTCACTAACTTACGATTGGGAAAAAGCCATGGTAACAATGCTTAATTTAGCGCCAGGGATTTTTAATAATGCTTTGCCACAAGCTTCAAGTGTTGCTCCGGTTGTTAAAACATCATCGATTAATAAAAAATGTTTGTTGTGGAATACTTCAGAAGACTCAGCTTGAAAAGTGCTTTCTGAAACCGAGTTCCTATTCACTAAATTCTTTTTAGATTGAGTTTTAGCATATTCGTTTCTTACCAATAGCGAATTTTCAAAGGGCTTTTCTAATTCTCTCGCAATAGCTTTGCAAAAAGTTTCCACTTGATTATATCCACGCTCTTTCAGTCTTTTTTGATGAAGAGGCACTGGAATTATACAATCAACGGATTGAATTATTTTATTCTCTTTGAGGTCGTTAACATACCATTCACCTATTAATTTTCCAATTTCTTGTTGGTTTTTGTATTTCAAGTGATGGATGAGTTGCTGGACTATTCCTTTTTTATGATAGTACAACATTGACGAAGCAAATTCGACAGGAATTTTTCCATAAAATTTTTTAAAAGCCTCATTTTCAACATGTAATAAATGGTTGGTTTGTGGTAACGCATGTCTGCACGAAACACAAATTAAATTTTCACTCTGAATAAGTAGGTTAGTACAACCAGAACAGAGTTTAGGGTAAAATAAATTTATCAGTTTTTTAAGCATTTCGTCGATTTTATTTTTTTATAAAACTATAAAAAGATAAATTTAGTAAAAATTAGAAATTTCCCAATCCATGACTATTAAAACTACATTAACAATGGTTAAATTATCCTCTGTTGTGTTTTTGTCTGCAACGTTGATTTTCGCCATGAAATACTATGATAGTCAGCTTAAGAACAAACAACTAGAAGAAACCTTAAAACTAGATAAAAAAACATACGTTAACGATTTAAAAGAAATTTTTAACCGTTATGATGCAGAGGTGGTTAAAAACAAAAAATTGTTAGACAATATTAGCATTACTCCAATAAAGGATGAGAAAATAAACCATAAGAATGTTGTAAAAATAATTCAGAAAGAAAGTACTGACAATAATTTAGTAGTAACTGAAAAATACGATTCGCTCAAATCTGTGTTGAAAAACCAAAATGAGGAGAATAAATCTTTAGCTACTCAAGTAAGTATTTTAGTAGAAAAAAATAAAGAATTAAGTAAAAAGAATTCTGATAATGAAAGGGTAATTGCGGTTTCTAAAAATCTTACAGCGACGAATGTGTATGCTAACGGGATTAAAATTGTCTCCAATAATATCATCGAAACCAAACGCTTTAGTGCTACTGAACAAATCAAAGTTTGCTTTACATTGCTTGAAAACAAAGCGGCTATAAAAGGGAACAAAGATATTTTTATACAAATTCTTAACCCAAGCAATAAAGTAGTTAACAAAAAAGGAGAGTTTGTAGAATCTAAAGACCGACTTTTGCATTATAGTGCCATGACAAACGTATTTTACGATAATGATGAAATGGATGTCTGTGTATTTGTAGATCCTAACAAGAATGATATTCAAAAAGGAGATTATGAAATAAATATCTTTTCAGGCATAAATTTAATTGGAAGTACAGTTTTTTCTTTAAAGTAATCCTTTTTTTGCTTTTTTTCTTCTAAAATTTTCATTCTCTTTTCCTATTTTTGCACCACTATGGCAAAACAAGAAGATTTATTTAAAAATGTAATTTCGCATGCAAAAGAGTATGGATATATTTTTCCATCAAGCGAAATTTACGATGGTTTGAGCGCAGTATATGATTATGCTCAAAATGGTGCAGAACTAAAGAAAAACATTAGAGAATATTGGTGGAAATCGATGGTGCAAATGCACGAAAATATCGTGGGTATTGATGCTGCGATATTAATGCATCCAACCACTTGGAAAGCTTCCGGTCACGTAGACGCTTTCAATGATCCATTAATTGACAACAAAGATTCTAAAAAAAGATACCGTGCTGATGTTTTAATTGAGGATTATGCCGAAAAATTAAACCAAAAAGCACAAAAAGAAATCGAAAAAGCCAAAGCTCGTTTTGGCGATGCATTCAACGAACAAGAGTTTGTTACAACAAATGCTCGTGTAGTTGAATATCTTTCTAAAAAGAAGGAAATTCTGGAAAGAATGGCCCGTTCATTGGAAACTGAAAATCTGGCCGACGTAAAAGCACTAATAGAAGAATTAGAAATTGCAGATCCAGATACAGGTTCAAGAAATTGGACAGATGTAAAGCAGTTCAACCTAATGTTCGGTACAAAATTAGGAGCCTCTGCAGAAAACGCAATGGATTTATACCTACGTCCTGAAACAGCGCAAGGTATTTTTGTGAACTTCTTAAATGTTCAGAAATCGGGTCGTATGAAAATTCCTTTTGGGATTGCGCAAACAGGAAAAGCGTTTCGTAACGAAATTGTGGCGCGTCAGTTCATCTTCCGTATGCGTGAGTTCGAACAAATGGAAATGCAGTTTTTTGTAAAACCAGGCGAAGAAATGCAGTATTACGAATATTGGAAAGAAACGCGCTTGAAATGGCATTTGTCTCTTGGTTTAGGAAGAGAAAATTACCGTTTTCACGATCATGAAAAATTAGCGCATTATGCCAATGCTGCGGCGGATATCGAATTTAATTTCCCATTCGGATTCAAAGAATTGGAAGGAATTCATTCGCGTACCGATTTCGATTTGAAAGCACACGAAAAATTCTCAGGTAAAAAATTACAATATTTCGATACAGAAACCAATGCAAACTACACGCCTTATGTGGTAGAAACTTCGGTTGGTTTAGATAGAATGTTCTTGGCTGTTTTCTCTAATTCTCTGAAAGAAGAAACATTAGAAGACGGTTCAACAAGAACAGTATTGCAATTGCCTTCGGTTTTAGCGCCAACTAAAGCAGCTGTTTTGCCTTTAATTAAGCGTGACGGTTTACCAGAAGTAGCTCGTAATATCATTGAAGAGTTAAAATGGGATTTCAACGTAGCTTACGATGAAAAAGATGCTGTCGGTCGTCGTTACAGAAGACAAGATGCTTTAGGGACGCCTTTCTGTATCACAGTCGATCACCAAACATTAGAAGATGAAACGGTAACGATTCGTCATAGAGATACCATGAAACAAGATCGTGTAAAAATCACTGAATTAAGAGGAATTATCAATAGCGAAGTTTCGGTTAGAAACTGGTTGATGAAAATGTAATATTTCTTAGCAGTATAAATAGAAAATCCCAAATTCCAGAAAGGAGTTTGGGATTTTTTTATTGATTCAAAGCATGAAGTCTTGCTACATACTTCCCAATGACATCAAATTCTAAATTAATCACAGTTCCAATCTTAAAGTTTTTAAAATTAGTGTGTTCATAAGTGTAAGGGATAATAGCTACGCTAAATTCATTCAGTTTTGAATTGACAACGGTCAAACTCACCCCGTTTACGGTAATAGAACCTTTTTCAATGGTAATGTTGTTTAGGTTTTTATCGTATTCAAAAGTAAAATACCAACTTCCATTCGCTTCTTCAATGTTTTTACAGACTGCGGTCTGGTCCACATGACCTTGCACGATGTGTCCATCTAAGCGGTCACCTAATTTCATGGCGCGTTCCAGATTTACTGTCTCATTTTCATTCCAAAAAGACAAATTGGTTTTGTCAATGGTTTCTTTAATGGCTGTAACGGTATAATTGTCATTGTCAATGTTTACAACGGTTAAGCAAATACCATTGTGGGATACGCTTTGGTCAATTTTCAATTCATTTGCGATGTGAGACTGAACGGTGATGTGAATATTTTCACCTTCTTTTTTCAATGCTTTAATGGTGCCGAGAGTTTCTATAATTCCTGTAAACATTACTGACTTTATTTTAGTAAATTTGCATTCAAAATTAGCAATAAATACATTGAACTGATGACAAAAAGACCAGAAAATATAATTGTGGGCATTTCTATTGGGGATTTAAACGGAATAGGAAGCGAAGTCATTCTAAAATCGTTTGAAGACAACAGAATGTTGGAGTTGTGTACGCCAATTATTTTTGCTAATGTAAAAATACTTTCCTTTTTAAAGAAAAACTTAGAGTTGTCTGCTCAATTGCACGGAATTGATCATTTGAATCAAATGGTGATTGGTAAAATCAATGTGTTGAATGTTTGGAAAGAGGGGGTGAATATTGAGTATGGCAAAGCAGATGAAACCGTTGGTAAATATGCTGTAAAATCATTTGTTGCCGCAACGAAAGCGTTGAAAGATGGTGATATTGATGTTTTGGTAACCGCGCCAATAAGCAAATCGAACATACAGTCTGAAGAATTTTCTTTTCCGGGACATACCGATTATTTAAATCAGGAATTAGACGGAAATGCTCTAATGTTTATGATTCAAGACAATTTACGTGTAGGTTTGTTGACAGATCATGTGCCGCTTAACGAAGTAGCAAAGCATTTAACCGAAGATTTAATCCGTACTAAAATAAAAACTATAAATCAATCACTAATTCAGGATTTTGGTATTAGAAAACCAAAAATTGCTGTGTTAGGGTTAAATCCGCATTCGGGTGATAATGGAGTAATTGGAGATGAAGAAGATAAAGTTATAAAACCGTCATTGAAAAAAATATACGATGAAGGGATTTTGGTTTTTGGGCCGTTTTCCGCAGATGGATTTTTCGGAAGCAATCAATATGAAAAATACGATGCAGTAATTGCAACGTATCACGATCAAGGGTTAATTCCTTTTAAAACTCTATCGTTTGGTAAAGGAGTTAATTATACAGCGGGTTTGAATAAAATAAGAACATCGCCAGATCACGGTACGGCTTATGAAATTGCGGGAAAAGGTCTTGCTGATCATAATTCATTTACAGAAGCAGTGTATGCAGCAATTGATATTTTCAATTCTAGAAATGAGTATGCAACGATAACCGAAAAGCCACTTAAAACAAAAGAAAAGCACTTATAAACAAAAAAATGTTTATAACGCTTTTGATTTTATAAATATTTTATATCTTTGCACTCCCTAAGAAAGGGTCAAATTGTTGTTAAGATGAAAGTTACAAATGAATTTTTAATCCCTTTTATAGGGTTAAAGCTTGGAAAACATCAGTTTGAGTATCAAATTAATAAAGCGTTCTTTGAACACTTTGAGTACGACGAATTTGAAAGCGCTGACCTCAAAGTTATTGTAGTATTAGATAAGAAAAGCACAATGCTCGAATTAACATTTAAGCATTCTGGAACAATTCATGTGCCGTGTGACTTGACCAATGAAGATTTTGATTTGCCTATTAAAGGAAAATTAAATCTGATTGTTCGATTTGGTGAAGCATTCAATGATGATAATGAGGAGTTGCTCATTTTGCCAATTGGCGAACATCAAATAGATGTTTCTCAGTACATATATGAAATGATTGTCTTGTCTATACCGCTTAAAAAAATACATCCAGGAATTAAAGATGGAACATTAGATTCTGATGTTTTGTCAAAACTGAATGATTTGAGTGTTAATGAATTGACACAAAAAATACAGGTCCAAGGCCCTATAGAAGTAAAAGAAGAGAATACTGACCCGCGTTGGGACGAATTAAAAAAACTATTAACGGATAAATAATTTTGCAAAATGGCACATCCTAAGAGAA
>JASLID010000117.1 GCA_030153045.1 Flavobacterium sp. | reverse complement strand
AAAATAATTAATGAATTTTCCAACAATGAAAAACCCTAGCAATTGCTAGGGTTTTCTTTTTTTTGTTGGCTCTCCATTTCAATAAGATGAGCCATGTTTTTAATTAAATTGTCATGTTTTTTTACAAACGGATTGGTCTCGTCCCAAACATATCCTGCAAGAACAGCGCAAATTTTACGTTTTACATCTGGATTTTCAGGTTGATGGAAAAACAACGTTTGCAAATTTCCAGTATACCATTCCTTTACATAAGTCGTAAAAACACCAATACCTCTTCTCATATAGCCAGTAAATTCGGTTTCCCAATCTACTGCCACTCCTTGACTTTCTTTAAGGTATAATTTTGCTGCTAACATTCCCGATTCGGTAGCAAATGCCACTCCAGAAGAAAAAACAGGATCTAGAAATTCTGAACTATTCCCCGTTAAGGCAAAACCATCACCATACATTTGTTTTACTGAACGTGAATAATTTTCTAGTTTCACTGGTTCAAATAAGAAATCAACTCCTCCAAAACGTTTTACGTAATAGTCAGATAATTTAATAGCATTGTTTAAAGCTTCAACTTTATCGTTATCTTCTGACAATGAATTGATAAAACTTGTAGGACCTACAACACCTAAACTAGTATTGCCATTTGAAAACGGAATTACCCATAACCAAACTTCGGTTTCTAAAATATCAAACGAAATTAATGTTCCCTCTTCGCCTTCCGGTCTGTTTACATCTTTTACATGCGTAAATATTGATGAATGTGGATCTAATTTTGACGGTGTATCTAAATCTAAAAGTCTAGGCAAAACCCTTCCGTAACCGCTAGAATCAATAATAAAATTTGCGTGTATTTCTTTTAAATTTCCATTAATATCTTTTACAATAGTAATTGATTTTTTTCCTTCAAAAGAAACTGAAATCACTTCCGATTCAAATTCTAAATCAATTCCTTTCCTAATCACTTCTTGAGCCATAGTGTTGTCAAAATCAGCTCTCGGCACTTGCCAGGTCCAATCCCAACCCTCCGAAAATTTTTCACTAAAATCAAAAACACATATTTCTTCTCCTCGAATAAAACGTGCTCCTAATTTTTTTTCAAAATTCATGGCATCTAAACTTTCAAACAAACCTGCCTCATAAAAGTGATCCATTACTCTAGGAATCAAACTTTCTCCAACAACAAGTCTTGGAAATTTAGTTTTTTCAACCACTTTAATTTTAACATTATTATTATGAAGGTACGAAGCTGATACGCATCCTGAAGGCCCTGCTCCTATTATTAAAACATCTACAAACTCTTTAACCATAGTATTAAATATTGCATTATATTTGCATCGCCAAAAATATTACATTTATTGTAATAAAAAGCATTATTTGAGATAATAAAAGAGAATTCAATGAGTACCATAAATAAATTTTTAAGTTTAGAAGAGTTTACCAATATTGTTTTTAACAACAATCAAATAGAACTAAGTTCAGAAGTTATTGAAACTGTACAACAGAGTTTCGATTTTTTAAAAGAATTCTCTCAAAATAAAGTCATTTACGGTGTAAATACTGGATTTGGGCCAATGGCTCAGTACAGAATAAAAGACGAAGACCGTATTCAACTACAATACAACTTAATTAGAAGTCATTCTTCAGGAACTGGTAAACCTATTAACGCTACTTGTGTTAAGGCGGCCATTTTAGCAAGACTAAATACCCTTTCATTAGGAAATTCTGGTGTTCACCCATCAGTCATTCATTTAATGAAAGAATTAATCAATAGAGACATTACTCCTTTAATTTTCGAACACGGTGGCGTTGGTGCTAGTGGAGATTTAGTACAATTAGCTCATTTAGCCTTAGTGCTTATTGGCGAAGGAGAAGTTTTCTACAAAGGTGAAAGAAGAGCTACTCAAGAAGTTTTCGAAATTGAAAACCTGAAACCAATTCAGGTTGAAATTAGAGAAGGTTTGGCTTTAATGAACGGTACTTCGGTAATGACCGGAATAGGTGTCGTTAATGTTCATCATGCTAATAAATTATTAGATTGGTCGATTAAATTTTCATGTGCCATTAACGAATTGGTTCAAGCATATGATGATCACTTATCAGAAGAATTAAACGGTGCAAAACGTCATAAAGGTCAAAAAGAAGTGGCTAAACGAATGAGAAAAAATCTCGTAGATAGTACTTTGGTAAGAAAAAGAGAAGACCATTTGTATTCTGGAGAAAATACTGAAAATGTTTTCAAAGAGAAAGTACAAGAATATTATTCTATCAGATGTGTACCTCAAATTTTAGGCCCTGTTTTAGACACCATAAATAGTGTTTCTTCTATTTTAGAAGATGAATTTAATTCGGCTAATGACAATCCAATTATCGATGTAAAAAACCAACATGTGTATCATGGAGGAAATTTCCACGGTGATTATATTTCATTAGAAATGGATAAATTAAAGCTTGTCATTACAAAGCTGACGATGCTTGCCGAAAGACAATTGAATTACCTAATGAATTCAAAAATAAACGAAATTTTGCCTCCATTTGTCAATTTAGGCACCTTAGGATTTAATTTCGGAATGCAGGGAGTGCAATTTACAGCAACATCAACTACTGCCGAAAATCAAATGCTTTCTAATTCAATGTACGTGCACAGTATTCCTAACAACAATGACAATCAAGACATTGTAAGTATGGGTACAAATGCTGCAATTATTACATCAAAAGTAATTGAAAATGCTTTTGAAGTATTAGCTATAGAACTCATCACAATTGTTCAAGCCATCGATTATTTGCAACAAAAAGATAAAGTCTCTTCTGTTACTAAAAAAATCTATGACGATGTAAGAAACATCATTCCTGAATTCAAACAAGATCAGGTAATGTACCCTTTTGTACAAAGAGTAAAAGACTATTTAATCAATAATTAGTATCTTAGTAATCTTTAATTCTAAATAGTATTCAAATGAAGAAATTAGCACTTATTTTCTTCTTCATCACGCACTTTGCTAATGCTCAAGAGTTGGCTTTGGTAAGAAAAGATGGGAAGTTTGGCTATATTACTAAAGCCGGTGAATTTGCCATTCAACCAAAATTTAAAATTGCAAAAAACTTTTCAGAAGGATTGGCTGCATTTGAAGAAAATGGTAAATGGGGTTTTATAAATCCAAAAGGAGAAGTCATAATTAAAGCTTCGTTTGATGATGCTAAATATTTCCACAATGGATTTTGTGTCGTTGCAAAGGATAAAAAATGGTTTTATATCGATAAAAAAGGGGGAACTGTTACTGCTCCAGATTCTGAAAAAGTATTTGATTTTGAAGATGGCGTAGCTTTTATAAAACATGGCGAAAAAATAGGGTTAATTAATTCTAAAATGGCTGTTATTGTGGAACCTAAATATGATTTAATTAAATCTTTTGATAACGGGTTTGCTAAAGTAAAAAATAATGACCGTTGGGGTATTATAGATAAAACTGGTAAGGTTATTGTAGAAGTTATATACGATGAAATTGGCGATTTTTATAAAAACACCACTTGGGCCAAAAACGGAACAGCCTTTGGAATCATAAGCGCTGGGAAATTCAAGGCGATTGAAGGTGTTGACAAAATTTGGGATTTCGTATCTCAAGATGTTACCTACGCTAAAAAAAATGACAAAATTGGGTTTATCGACTTAAAAGGAAACTGGGTTATTGAACCAAAATTTGACAAAGCAAGAGCTTTTGTAAAAAATTTAGCTCCAGTTTGTGTTGGTAAAAAATGGGGATATATCAACTTAAAAGGAAACTTCGTAGTTGAACCAACCTATAATGATGCAGAAGTATTTAGCCCAGACGGATTAGCTCCTGTTAAAGAAAAAAATTGGGGTTTCATTAATGAATCAGGAAAATTAGTGATTCCTACTCAATACGGAATTTCAGCTGGTGGATTTATCGCCTTATTCAAAAACGATGAAAAAGGATTCGTTAACGGCACAGCAAGAGTAAAAAATGAAAATAAATGGGGATTTATTAAACCAGACGGAACCCTTTTAGGTAACCAATGGTTTGAAAATGCTGAACTGTTCCAAAAATAATAGAAGAAATATATGAAATGCGCATTAGTAACAGGTGGATCTAGAGGAATAGGTAGTGAAATTTGCAAAAAATTAGCAACCGATTCTGAATACCATATCCTCATAAATTATAAAGAAAACAAGCAAGCTGCCGAAAAAACTTTGGAAGAAGTTCTAAAATTAGGAGGGAAAGGAGAAATCATTCAATTTGGAGTTTGTAATTTTGAAGAAGTAAAAACGACTCTTACCCAATGGCAAGATGCAAATCCAGAGGCCATTGTTGAAGTTATAGTAAACAACGCAGGAATTGCAAAAGATGGGTTATTCATGTGGATGACTCCCGAAGATTGGACAAGTGTTATAAACACAAGTTTGAACGGATTTTTTAATGTAACCAATTTTTTTATCCAAAAAATGTTGCGAAACAAATACGGACGAATTGTAAATATGGTATCTGTTTCAGGCGTAAAAGGAACACCTGGACAAACCAATTATTCTGCTGCAAAAGGAGCGGTTGTTGCTGCTACAAAAGCATTGGCACAAGAAGTTGGAAAAAGGAATATTACTGTAAATGCCGTTGCACCAGGATTTATAAGAACAGACATGACGAGTAATCTTGACGAAAAAGAACTCATAAAAATGGTTCCTGCAAATCGTTTTGGTGAAGCCGAAGAAGTGGCCGATTTAGTAAGTTTTTTAGTTTCTAAAAAAGCAAGTTATATTACTGGTGAAATTATTAATATTAACGGAGGAATTTATTCATAAAAAATTACTTTAAAGAGAATGGATAGAAGAGTTGTCATCACCGGAATGGGAATATACTCCTGTATTGGAACTTCACTAAATGAGGTAAAGGAATCTTTGTATCAAGGAAAATCTGGAATCCATTTTGACCCTGAAAGAAAAGAATTTGGATTCCAATCGGCTTTAACCGGAATGGTTCCAAAACCTGATCTTAAAAATCTATTATCAAGAAGACAAAGAATAAGTCTTGGTGAAGAAACTGAATATGCCTACATGGCAACCATTGAAGCACTAAAAAACGCCAATATTGATGACGCTTTTTTTGATGAAAATGAAGTGGGTATTTTATACGGTAACGATAGTGTTTCGAAAGCAATTATTGAAGCTACTGACATTATTCGAGAAAAAAAAGATACTGCTCTTATTGGTTCGGGTGCGATTTTCAAATCCATGAATTCGACCGTAACCATGAATTTATCGACCATATTCAGATTACGAGGTGTAAACTTAACCGTTAGTGCAGCTTGTGCCAGCGGATCTCACTCCATAGGATTAGGGTACCATTTGATAAAAAGCGGATTACAAGACATGATTATTTGTGGTGGAGCACAAGAAATCAACAAATATGCTATGAGTAGTTTCGATGCTTTAGGCGTATTTTCGCCTAGAGAAGATGAGCCTACAAAAGCTTCAAAACCTTTCGATGCTGCACGCGATGGATTAATCCCAAGTGGTGGTGGTGCCACTTTAATATTAGAAAGTTACGAATCTGCTATTAAAAGAGGAGCTACAATTATTGCTGAAGTTATGGGTTACGGATTTTCATCAAACGGTGGACATATTTCTACCCCAAATGTTGACGGACCTTCAACTGCAATGAAAAGAGCCATCAATGACGCTGGTTTATTACCAAAAGATATAGAATACATAAATGCACATGCTACCTCTACTCCTGTTGGCGATGCAAACGAAGCAAAAGCTATTTTTGAAGTTTTTGGAGATGGTAATCCTTATGTAAGCTCCACAAAATCAATGACTGGTCATGAATGTTGGATGGCCGGAGCAAGCGAAGTTATTTATTCGATATTGATGATGCAAAATGATTTCATTGCACCTAACATCAATATTGAAACTCCCGATGAAGACTCGGCAAAATTAAATTTGGTTAAAACAACATTAAATAAAAAATTTGATATATTTTTGTCAAATTCTTTTGGGTTTGGAGGTACAAACTCAGCACTAGTAGTTAAAAAGTATAAAAAAGACAATGAATAAAGAAGAAATTATTGAGAAAATCAAAGATTTTTTGGTTGATGAATTTGAAGTGGATGCCGATGATATACAACCAGAAGCCATATTAAAGGATACTTTAAGTCTTGATAGCCTTGATTATGTAGATTTAGTAGTCTCTGTAGAATCAAATTTTGGTGTGAAATTAGTAGAAGCTGATTTTGTAGGTATAGCCTCATTCCAAAGTTTTTACGATTTAATTGAAAATAAACTAATACTTAAAAATGCCTAATGGCAAAATGGGATGGTAAATCTAGAGGCACCGTATTAGGATATCAGATTTTTGTTTTTTTTATTAAAAAACTAGGAATAAAATCTGCTTATGTCATTCTCTATTTTGTAGCTTCATATTATTTTATTTTTCTAAAAAAAAGTAACCAAGCGATCTTCTATTATTTTAGAGAACGTCTTGGTTATTCTTATTTTAAAGCTAAAGTACATGTTTTCAAAAGTTACTACACTTTTGGACAAACGATTATAGATAAAATTTCCATTTCGGCAGGAATGAGAAGCAAATTTACTTACGAATTTGATGGTGTCGAAATTCTATTAAAACTTCTTCAAGAGAAAAAAGGAGGTGTACTTATTAGTGCACACATGGGGAATTTTGAAATTGCAGAGCACTTCCTTGGTGAACTAGATGTTGATTTTCAAATCAATTTAGTCACTACCGATTTAGAACATTCGGCCATAAAAAATTACCTCGAAACGGTAACTCAAAAATCAAACATTAAGTTTATTATCATCAATGAGGATTTGTCGCATATATTCGACATTAACGCTGCATTGGCAAGAAATGAATTGGTTTGTTTTACCGGAGATCGATATTTTGAAGGCGTAAAATCATTATCAACTGAATTATTAGGTGAAGAAGCTAATTTCCCAGCAGGACCGTTCTTAATAGCCTCAAGATTAAAAGTACCCGTTGTTTTTGTGTATGTAATGAAAGAAGCCAATCTACATTATCATTTATATGCGCGTGAGGCACAAGTGAAACACCGCGACGAAAAAGGATTACTCAAAGAGTATACCCAAAGTGTGGAAATGATGATTCAAAAATACCCGCTTCAATGGTTTAATTATTTTGATTTCTGGGAAAAACTAAAAAAATAGAACACAACAATTAAAACTACAAATGCACATTCTTTTGTATTTAAAAAAGTAATAAAATATGGAAGAATTTGATGCTGTTATTATTGGTTCTGGAGTTGGAGGCTTAGCTACAGCCATCTGTTTAGCAAGAGCTGGTCAAAAAGTTTTAGTTTTAGAACAGCATTACGTCCCCGGCGGATGGAGTCATAGTTTTACTTTAAATGGACAGCGTTTTAGTCCTGGTGTTCATTATGTTGGGCTTCTTAATGAAGGTGATAGCACAAACGACTTATACAAAGGTTTAGGCATAGCAAATGATCTGGTTTTTTTTGAAATGAACAAGAAAGCCTATGAACATTGTTTAATCAATAACGAAACCATCAATATACCAACGGGTGTAGAGAATTTAAAAAAAACACTTACAGCTCGTTTCCCAAAGGAAGAAAAAAACATTGCTGAATATATTTCTCTTGTTGAAAAAGTAAGTTACGAACTCCAACTAATGCCAAAATTAAAAGGATGGTGGCAAAAAATTACGGTTCCGTTTAGAACAAAAAACTTCGGAAAATTTGCTTTATTTCCTCTCAAAAAAGTAATTGGCTGGCACATCAAAGATCCATTATTAAAAACCGTTTTAAACATTCAATGTGGAGATCATGGCTTACCTCCTAGCCGTGCTTGTTTCCCAGTGCATTGTTCTGTAATGAGTCATTATTTCGACGGAGGATTTTATCCCATGGGAGGCGGTGGCGGATTGGTAAAAGCCATGACAAACGGCGTCAAGCGAAATGGTGGCGAAATTCGGGTAAAACAAAGTGTCGAAAAAATTCTAATAGAAAACAAAAAAGCGATTGGAATTCAATTAAAAGATGGTAAAAAAATACTAGCCAAAACTATAATATCGAATGCTGATCCTTCTATTACTTATTTAAATCTAATTGGAAAAGAACATCTTAGCCAAAAACTGAATAAAAAATTAGACAAAACAAAATATTCAGTCACTTCGCTTATTTTATTTTTAACGTTAGATATGGATGTGACTCAATTTGGGATCGACTCTGGAAACATCTGGATGATGAAAGATGAAAACATGGACGAACACTTTGAAGATCTAATGGTGAATGATGTTTCTGAAGGTGATGAATTCCCTGCCCTTTTTATAAGCTGTACCACCTTAAAAGATCCCGTAAGTTTCAACGGAAGGTATCATAACTTTGAAATGGTCACTTATATCAATTATGATAATTTGAAAGACCTCAATGGTTTAGAAGATTACCATACCGAAACTTATACCCTATTTAAAGAAAAAGTCATCAAAAAGTTCATGAATAACATCGAAAAGATTATTCCAGGAGCAAAACAAAATATTGTGCAAGTAGAACTTGGAACACCAAAGACCAATGAATTTTACGTCAACTCAACTAACGGGAACGTCTATGGCACTGAAAAAACGCTGAGTCAAGTAGGTCCTTTTTCATTCAAAAACCAAACAGAAATAGAAAACTTGTATTTATGTGGAGCAAGTACACTTTCACATGGAGTTGGAGGAGCCACACATTCGGGAGTTTCGGCAGCAGCATTAATATTAAATTGTAAAAAAGACGACTTGCTAATAAAAGATGTAAATCAGAAAATCAGAATTTACGATGCTGAAGATCAAACCACATGGCCGGATTGGGTTCATGTTAAAAGATCAGATAAAATTAGAACTTTCAAAGAAGCTAAAGTTCAATAAAATTATTTGCCTATTTTGAATTAAATTTGCAATCCTAATACATAAAAATGAAGAATGTTCTTGTTATCTATTACTCACAATCAGGTCAATTAGAATCAATTGCACGAAATATTGCAAAACCATTAGTAGACTCTGATCAAATTGCTGTTACTTTTCATAAAATAGAATTAGAAAAACCTTTCCCTTTCCCTTGGAATAAGGACGCTTTTTTTGATGCATTTCCGGAATCATTTTTACAAATTCCAACAACTCTTAAACCAGTTCCTCAAGAAATATTGGACAAAAAATACGATTTAATTTTATTGAATTATCAAGTATGGTACCTTACTCCTTCCATTCCAATTAATTCATTTTTAAAAAGCCCTGAAGCTAAAACACTTTTGCAAAATACTCCTGTAGTAACCATAAATGGTTCAAGAAACATGTGGGTTATGGCGCAGGAAAAAGTAAAAAACTTACTCAAACAAAATAATGCCATCCTAAAAGGGAATATTGCTTTAGTGGATCGTGTCGGTAATTTAATTAGTGTAATTACTATTGTCAAATGGATGTTTTCGGGAGTAAAGAAGAAATATTTAGGCATTTTTCCTTTACCTGGTGTTTCTGAAAAAGATATCAATGAATCAACAAAATTTGGAGAAACAATTCGTACTTGTCTAAATGAAAACGATTTAGATTCTTTACAACCAAAATTGATTAAACAAGATGCTGTGAAAATCAGTTCTTATTTAGTAAGTGTTGACAAAACGGCCAACAAAATCTTTAGTAAATGGTCTAATTTTATCATTACAAAAAAGGAAACCAGAAATAAATGGCTCAAAGTTTTTAATATTTATTTGTTACTCGCCATATGGATAATCTCGCCAATTGTGTATATCTTGCACGTTTTTACGTATCCTCTCAAAATAAATAGGATAAAGAAAGAAAAGCAGTATTATCAAGGAGTTTAGAAGTTTTAATTCAATTATGTTCGAAGTATATATTACAAAAACCGGGAAATATTTACCAAACAAAGCCGTTTCTAACGACGAAATGGAAAATTATTTGGGACGTATTAACGAGGAAACATCAAAGGCAAGAAGAATAATTCTACGAAATAATAAAATTACCAGTCGCTATTACGCTATTGATGAAGCTGGAAACAGTACTCATAACAATGCCGAATTGACTAAAAACGCAATTGAGAATTTATTTGACGATACTTTTTCGTCTAAAGAAATGGAATTGCTTTCTTGTGGTACATCAACTCCCGATATTTTTCTTCCTTCTCATGCCGCCATGGTTCATGGATTATTGAAAAACCATTCTGTCGAATTAAATTCTTCAACTGGAGTATGTTGTGCGGGTATGAATTCTTTAAAATATGGTTTCCTTTCTATAAAATCAGGAAATACTAAAAATGCCGTTTGTACAGGATCTGAAAGAGTTTCAACTTGGATGAAATCTGACAAATACGAGCACGAAGTAACCAATCTTAAAAAATTGGAAGAACAACCTATTGTTGCTTTCAAAAAAGATTTTCTTCGTTGGATGTTATCTGATGGAGCGGGTGCTTTTTTACTTGAAAATAAACCTCGTGGTCCACTTTCTTTAAGAATAGAATGGATGGAATCTTTTTCATATGCTTACGAATTAGAAGCTTGTATGTATGCTGGAGGTGACAAATTAGAAAATGGAGATATTAAGCCTTGGAGCGAATATACACCTGACCAACTTTTCAACGAATCTATTTTTTCAATCAAACAAGATGTGAAATTATTAGATAAAAACATATTGGTTAAAGGTGCCGAAAGCATGAAAAATGCTATGGATAAAAACAATATCACTGCTAACGAAATTGATTACTTTTTACCCCATGTTTCTTCCAATTATTTTGTGGAGGGATTACAGCAATCACTTTCTGAAAATGGCATCAATTTACCTTTCGAAAAATGGTTTATGAATCTTTCTCGAGTTGGAAATGTAGGTTCAGCCTCAATATATTTAGCTTTAGATGAGTTAGTCAATTCTGGAAAATTAAAGAAAGGCGACAAAGTCCTTTTATCTGTTCCAGAAAGCGGAAGATTCTCATTTGCATATGCATATTTAACGGTTTGCTAGAAGATGGAAAAAGCATTTGAAAAAGATTTTGTAGAAAAATTATTGCCACAAAAGTTTCCTTTTGTTATGGTCGATAAACTGTTTTCTTACACCGAAACCTCATTAGTATCTGGATTAAAAATTCAAGAAGATAATATCTTTCATCAAAACGGTACTTTTTTAGAATCGGGTTTAATAGAACACATGGCACAATCTGTAGCATTGCATACTGGGTATCAATTTTTCTTAAAGCAAGAAGAAGCGCCTACCGGATACATTGGTTCTATCAAAGAAGTTGAAATCATTCGATTGCCTAAGTTAAACGAAGAAATTCAATCTACTGTGACAATTCTTCAGGAATTTGCAGGCATAACTTTAGTTGATATTGTATCAAAAATCAACGATGATATCATTGCCACTAGTCAAATGAAAACTGTTTTAGCCAAATAAATGGATGTTTTAATCGACATAAAAAATTATTTGCCACACCGTGCTCCTATGCTTATGGTAGATATGATTGTCGCTATGAATAACGAAATGGTGGAAACCGTTTTTACTTTAAAAGAAGATAATTTATTCATTCAAAACAACATTTTTGTAGAAGCCGGATTAATTGAAAATGCAGCTCAAACTTGTTCTTCCATTGTAGCAAAAGGTTTTTATGTTGATGAAAATAATGAAGACAAAGAAAAAGAAAATGTAGAAGTTATTGGATTTATAAGTGCCTTAAAGTCATTAAAAATACATTCACTCCCTAAAGTTGGAGATACTATAAATACTAAAGCAACATTGGCTTCGACCTTTGTGACTGACGATTATACTTTATGTACAATGGTTTGTAATACATATTGTGATGAAGTATTACTTTTAGAAGGTGAAATCAATTTGTTCATTCAAGAAAACAAATCGGCTACCACCTAAAAATAAACTTCTTAATCCAAGATTTGAATACCCATGAAGAAAGAAGAAGTACCTCAAGACGAAAGTAATCTTTCAAAAAGCAAAGTCAAAGAATTGATTTATGCTACTGATGAAAACGGAAATTATACCACCGCATTAAGCACTGGTTGGGAGCCTAAAACCATTGCACTCACTAATTCATTAGAAGAAATTAATGAGCGTATTGCTTTGGCAAAACAACAAGTCATTAATGGCGAAACAAGTCCAATAAATTACTACATGGAATTGAATAAAATGGACATTGCTATTCTTTCAAGCTACGTGGGTATGTGGAAATGGAGAGTAAAAAGACATTTTAAACCAAAAGTATTTTCAAAATTAAGTGATACCATTTTACAGAAGTATGCCAATGCTTTCAATATATCTGTAGCTGAATTAAGAAATTTTAACGCCAAATAATGGAAACAAATTTCACACACCATCAATCTGCACACTGTGAAAACGGAGTAGCATCAAATTTATTGAAACACAACGGTTTTCAGGTTAGTGAACCTATGGTTTTCGGAATTGGCTCTGGACTTTTCTTTGTTTACTTGCCTTTTCTTAAAGTAAACTATGCTCCGGCAATCAGTTACCGACCTATGCCTGGTTCTATTTTTAATAAATTTGCCAAGCGTTTAGGACTAAAAATAAAAAGAGTAAAATTTTCTAGTGAAATCAAAGCAGCACAAGCTTTAGACGAAAATTTAAAAAATAACATTCCTACAGGATTACAAGTTGGGGTTTTTAATTTGACTTATTTTCCTGACGAGTACCGTTTTCATTTCAACGCACATAATTTAGTGGTGTATGGTAAAACCGATACCCATTATTTAATTAGCGATCCTGTAATGGAAACCGTAACCACATTAACACACGAAGAACTTAATAAAGTACGATTTGCCAAAGGTGCTTTTGCCCCAAGAGGGCAAATGTATTATCCAGTTCAAATTCCAAAAGAAATCGATTTAAAAAATGCCATCATTAAAGGAATAAAAAATACTTGCCGTGATATGCTTGCTCCTGTACCTATTATTGGAGTACGAGGAATCAGATTAGTGGCAGGGAAAATAAAAAAATGGCCACTCCAACACGGAACTAAAAAAGCCAATCATTACCTAGCGCAAATCGTGCGTATGCAAGAGGAAATTGGTACTGGTGGTGGTGGATTCCGTTTTATTTACGCAGCATTTTTACAAGAAGCATCTGTAATTTTAGAAAATGAGCAACTAAAAGAATTGTCTGCAGAAATGACACTTATTGGAGATTTATGGCGTGATTTTGCTGTAAATGCTTCAAGAATTTATAAAAACAGAAGTGTTCAGGAAGACGCATACAATACCATTTCGAATGAACTTTTAGTCATTGCGGATAAAGAAGAAGTGTTTTTCAAAAAATTAAAAAAAGCCATTAGCTAAAATTATATTTTGCAACCTATTATCCAAATAACATCCTTATCAAAAAAGTACAAAGAAGCCGAAGTGTTTTCTTTGAACGATTTTACGCTTACTATTAACGAAGGTGAAATTTTTGGATTATTAGGACCAAATGGTGCTGGAAAAACAACTTTAATATCGATGCTTTGCGGATTAGTAAAACCCACTTCCGGAAGTTTTACCATCAATAATTTGATGTATGCTGATAATGCTTCGGTCATCAAAAAAATAATTGGAGTTGTCCCTCAAGAATATGCTTTATATCCAACGTTAACAGCTAGAGAAAATCTGTTGTATTTTGGAAGTATGTATGGTTTAAAAGGCAAACATCTGAAGGAAAAAGTAACTGAAAGTCTTGATTTATTAGGTTTATTAAAATTTGCCGACAAGCGCATTGAAACTTTTTCTGGAGGGATGAAACGTCGTGTTAACTTAATTGCAGGAATATTACACAACCCAAAAGTACTTTTTCTTGACGAACCTACCGTAGGTGTCGATGTGCAATCTAAAAATGCCATTATCGATTATTTGAAAAAATTAAACGCTAGCGGAACAACCATAGTTTATACTTCGCACCATTTATCAGAAGCACAAGATTTTTGCAGTCATATTGTGATTGTGGATAGTGGACGAATATTTGCTGAAGGAACACCAGAAAATTTAATCGAAGCCACTCCAAATGCTCGAAATTTGGAAGACGTTTTTATATCATTAACCGGTAAAGAACTACGTGATGATGTATAAATTATTCATGTCTATATACAAAGAATTCTTATTGCTTAAAAGAGATTTAGGTGGTGTCATTATCCTATTTATAATGCCTTTGGTATTAATAATAGCGGTGACATTAATCCAAGACAGTACTTTTAAAACGGTATCGAATGCTAAAATTCCAATTTTGTTAGTCAATAACGATAACGGAAAAGTATCTCAATCTGTTTTTGATAATTTACAAAAAAGCGAAGTTTTTTCAGTTATAACCAAAATAGATGGACAACCCATAACCGAAACTGAAGCTGCTGCAGCCGTTTTTAAAGGGAAATACCAATTGGCCATCATCATTCCTCAAAATCTTAGTGCCGACTTACAAACTAAAATTGACCAAAACGTAGAAAAAATAGTCAATAGTTTTACAGAAACAGCCACTCCAACAGAAGAAACTCCTAAAATAATAACGCAAAAAGAAGTCAAACTTTATTTTGATCCAGCGGTACAAATGAGTTTCAAAAATGCGGTGATGAGTTCTATCGACAAAATGATTTCTCAAATAGAAACTCAATCAATTTATGCTACTTTTCAAGACCAATTAGGTGAAAGCGTAGCTAGTTTCGAACAAAAAAGTTTTATTTCTTTCAAAGAAATTATGCCCAAAAAAGGAGATACAGAAATCATTCCTAATTCTGTACAGCACAATGTCCCGGCATGGACACTATTTGCCATCTTTTTCATTGTAATTCCGTTATCAATAAATATTGTAAAAGAAAAAAATCAAGGGACTTTTATACGCCTTCGAACCAATCCGGTATCAAGCATCATTGTTTTAGCAGGAAAAACAGTAACTTATTCTGTAATTTGCATGTTACAATTTTACATGATGGTTGCTGTAGCTGTATTTTTATTTCCAAAAATGGGCTTGCCAGCATTAAATGTAGAAGGCAATCTTTTCTTAATGAGTATTGTAGCTTTATTTTCAGGTTTTGCAGCCATTGGCTTTGGTATTTTAGTAGGAACTGTTGCTAAAACACAAGAACAATCTGCGCCTTTTGGAGCCACTGCTACAATAGTGTTAGCAGCCATTGGCGGGGTTTGGGTACCTGTTTTTGCAATGCCAAAAACAATGCAAATCATTGCCCAATGCTCACCTATGAACTGGGGACTAAATGCATTTTATGATGTACTTTTGCGAAATGCCAATTGCATCGATATTTTACCCGAAATAAGTTTATTATTTTTATTCTTTATACTCACATCAACAATAGCCATTTTATATGACAAAAAGAAAAGAGCAGTTTAAGGAAGCAACAGAGCTAACTGTTTCTCAAGAAATCAGAGTTCGTTTTAACGAAACTGATCCTCTTGGAATCGTTTGGCATGGCAATTATATTACTTATTTTGAAGATGGTCGTGAAGCTTTTGGGCGCAAACACGGTATTTCTTACCTCGATGTTTTCGATAGTGGCTATACAACCCCAATTGTAAAATCGACTTGCGAACATAAATTATCCTTACGTTATGGCGATGTGGCACGTATTGAAACTACTATTGTTGATACGCCAGCCGCCAAAATGATTTTTAGATATACCATTTACGATGCCAATAACGAAATTGCTTGCACAGGGGAAACTATTCAGGTTTTTCTAGACAAAAACGGCGATTTAATGTTAACCAATCCTCCTTTCTTTGAAGAATGGAAAAGAAAAGTAGGCCTGTTAAAATAGATCATGTTGAAAAAAGTATACATATCACATACCAACTGCATCACTCCTATCGGATTTGATGTGGAGACCAATGTGACTAATATTCTCAAAGGAAATTCTGGTATTCAACAGCACAATGACGAGTCGTTCATGAAGACTTCATTTTATGCTTCGATTGTAAATAATGAACTTTTAGATGAGGCTTTCGCCAAAATTTCATCAGTAGGAAACTATACGAAATTGGAAAAAATGATGATTTTGGCTTTGTACCCTATCATCGACAATTCAAAAATAAACGAAAAAACAGCTTTTTTACTTTCAACTACCAAAGGAAATATTACAGCTTTAGAAAAAATAACTGATGAAACTATCCAACAAGCGCAATTATCTACATTAGCTAAAACCGTTGCTGATTTTTTTAATTTCAAAACAAAACCCATTGTAGTTTCAAATGCTTGTGTTTCGGGTATTTTAGCGGTTTCTGTGGCAAAAAGATTAATTCAAAGTGACTTATATAACAATGCTTATGTAGTTGCTGGCGATGTTGTTTCCGAATTTGTTTTATCAGGCTTCAATTCGTTTCAAGCCATGAGCGACGCACCATGCAAACCTTATTCTGACAACAGAACTGGTGTCAATATTGGAGAAGCAACTGCGGCAGTTTTAGTCACTTCTGATCCAAAAAATGCTAAAATTGAAATCGTAGGCGACGGATCAATCAACGATGCCAATCATATTTCTGGACCTTCAAGAACTGGTGAAGGTTTAGTAAGAAGTATAGAAAGTGCTTTGATAGAAGCCAAAATAAATTCCGAATCAATAGATTATATTTCGGCACATGGAACTGCAACACCTTTCAATGACGAAATGGAAGCTATCGCTTTAAACAGATTAGGACTGCAAAATGTACCCATGAATAGTTTAAAAGGCTATTACGGACACACATTAGGTGCTTCTGGATTATTGGAAACTGTCATCGGAATTCAATCGGTATTGGAAAATAAATTGTTTGCTTCTCTAGGTTTTGATGCCATGGGAGTAAGTCAACCGATTAATGTTATTGAAAAAAATCAAGAGCAACAAATTCAATATTTTTTAAAAACAGCTTCAGGTTTTGGAGGTTGTAATACAGCCGTGATATTCGAAAAAGTAAATCAATAGTGGAAAACAAAACTTACATACATTCCTTTTGTACCATTCAAAACAATCAAATTACTTTGAATGATGAAGTTATTTTTGAAACAGAAACTACTGATTTTAATGATTTTTCAAAAAGAGCATACAAACAGTTTGAGGTAAATTATCCAAAATTTTTCAAAATGGATAATTTAAGTAAAGTGGCATTTCTCGGTGCCGACTTACTTTTAAAACCCATAATTGATAGTACAAAAGAAAATAACATCGCTTTACTTTTTGCCAATACATCTTCCAGTTTAGATACCGATGTAAAATATCAGGAATCGATAACCGATGCCGATAATTACTTTCCAAGCCCGGCAGTTTTTGTCTATACTTTACCCAATATTTGTCTTGGCGAAATAAGTATCAAACACCAATTGAAAAGTGAGAATTCTTTCTTTATCTTTGACGCCTTTAATTCCTCATTTATGGAGAATTATGCCAACATACTTTTGAGCACAAATAAAGCCGATAAAGTACTGTGTGGTTGGGTTGAATATTTTAATGAAGAGTATAAAGCGTTTCTTTATTTGATTACCAAAAATGAAGGAACAATAGAGCATAACACAAATAATATAGAAATAGCATTTAATAAATAATTATGGAAGCATTAAAACAAGAATTGAAAGGGAAAATTATTGAAGTATTAAACCTAGAAGATATTAGCGTAGCTGACATCAATGATAACGATGCCTTATTTGGCGATGGGTTAGGATTAGATTCTATCGATGCATTAGAACTTATCGTTTTGTTAGATAAAGATTACGGAATCAAATTAGTGGATCCAAAAGAAGGAAAAAACATTTTCCAATCAATTGAAACCATGGCAGCTTATATTTCAGCAAACAGAACAAAATAATTTTAGATTTTAGAATTCAGATTTTAGATTTAAAACAGTATTAATGACAAGTAATGAACTAAAATTAAGAACTAAAAATTTTTCCATATTGATAATAAATTTGGTTGAAAAATTGCCAAATACAATAGCAAGAAAAACAATAGCAAATCAAATCATTAGAAGCGGAACCTCTGTCGGAGCAAATTACAGAGCTGTATGTAGAGCTAGAAGTGACAAAGAATTTATTTCTAAAATGAACATTGTGTTAGAAGAAGCTGATGAAACAATGTTTTGGTTAGAATTAATTATGGATAGAAAATGGTTTAATGAAAATGAAGTCTCAAATTTATTAGATGAGGGAAATCAACTAACAGCAATTTTTGTAAGCTCATTAAAAACTGTTAACACGAGATTAAATAATACAAAAATCTAAAATTTAAAATCTGAATTCTAAAATTAATATGAACAAAGGTGTAGCAATAACGGGAATGGGAATTATTTCTGCTATCGGTAATTCGGTAGAAGAAAATTTTGATGCCCTAATTAATGGACGTAAAGCAATAACTACCATTTCTAATATTTCTACTGTTCATAAGGATGTAATGAAAGTTGGAGAAATTAAAAAAACCAATGAGCAATTAGCTCAAGAACTTGGACTTTCCTCTAGCAATAACTTCTCAAGAACTGCCATGATTGGTGCAATTGCCGCCAAACAAGCGGTCGAAAATGCCGGTATTACCTCTATAAACGAATACAAAACTGGGTTAATTTCTGCCTCAAGTGTCGGTGGTATGGACATGACTGAAAGGTATTATTACGAATATTTCGAAAATCCTGAAGTTGTAAAATACATTAGCGCACATGATGGTGGCGATGTAGCTCAAAAAATTGCTGACGAATTAGGCTTACAAGGTTTGGTTACCACAATCAGTACAGCTTGTTCTTCGGCAGCAAATTCGATCATGCTGGGAGCCAGATTAATAAAATCGGGTAAATTAGATCGCGTAATTGTAGGTGGAACCGATGCTTTAGCAAAGTTTACCATCAACGGATTTAAAACCTTAATGATCTTATCAGACACTTACAATACTCCTTTTGACAATGACAGAAAGGGCCTAAATCTAGGCGAAGCAGCGGCTTTCTTAGTTTTAGAATCTGATGAACTTGTTGCTAAAGAAAATAAAAAAGTATTGGCTAGAGTCACCGGATACGGCAACGCTAATGATGCTTTTCATCAAACGGCTTCTTCTGAAAATGGTGATGGCGCTTACTTAGCCATGGAAAAAGCGTTTCAAATTTCTGGCTTAAAACCAGAACAAATAGATTACATCAATGTTCACGGAACTGCCACACCTAATAATGACTTATCAGAAGGTAGAGCCATCATTAGAGTGTATGGAGAAGGAAATGTTCCGGATTTTAGTTCTACAAAACCTTATACAGGTCACACTTTAGCTGCGGCTGCTGCAATAGAAGCTGTTTACAGTGTGTTGGCCATTCAAAACAATGTAGTTTTCCCGAATTTGAATTTCAAAACGCCAATGGCCGAATTCAATATGATTCCGCAAACGACTTTGAAACATAAAAATATCGACCATGTATTGTCCAACTCTTTTGGCTTTGGCGGAAATTGTTCAACAGTAATATTTTCAAGAAACTAATGGATAAAGTATACATCAATGGCGTAGGTTGTGTTTCGGCACAAAAAACAATGGATACCGTTTTCTTGGAAGATTGCATTTTGAATGAAACCGAAAATGTACTTCCTATTCAGGTACCTGTATATAAAGATTTTATTTCACCTGTAGCGATTCGCCGAATGGCAAAAGGAGTGAAAAATGGCATTGTAGCTTCTGCAACAGCTATGAAAGATGCCAATGTTGAACATCTAGATGCCATCATTACCGGAACCGGAATGGGTTGTATCGAAGATTCAGATAAATTCTTAAAAGCATTAATCGATAATAATGAGGAGTTTTTAACCCCTACTTCTTTCATACAATCTACACACAATACAGTAGGTTCACAAATTGCATTGGGTTTACAATGCAAAGCCTATAATTTCACGTATGTAAATGCTGCCGTTTCTTTTGAATCATCGATTTTAGATGCTAAAATGCAAATAGAAACTGGAGAAGCTTCTACGATTTTGATTGGTGGCGTAGATGAAATGAGCGATTACACGGCAAAACTTTTCAAATTAGCCGGATTCATTAAAAAAGAAGAAGACCAACCCTATTCTGTTTTAAATTCAAAAACAAAAGGAGCGGTATACAGCGAAGGGGCAACTTTTTTTGTACTAGAAGGTCAAAAATCAGCAACGACTTATGCTGAAATTTTAGATGTTGATATCATAAATACTTTAAAAACAAACGAAATCGAAACCAAAGCTATTGATTTCCTAAAAGCAAATCGTCTAGAAGTTTCTGATGTCGATGCGATTGTTTTAGGTTATAATGGCGATGTCGAATATGATGCTTATTACTCTAATCTTACTGAAACCATTTTTGCCAATACACCTCAGGTTTATTACAAACATCTGAGTGGTGAGTACAATACTGCTTCAGCATTTGGATTATGGGTAGGTTCAAAAATTATTAAAACACAACAAATTCCAGCCGTTTTAAAAGTAAATGACCTGACAAAATCGGAATACAAAACCATTCTGTTGTACAACCAGTACAAAGGACTTGACCATAGTTTTACTTTAATTTCCAAATGCTAAATTATAAAAACATAAACTTTGCTTTTCTAACGCTTTGTATTGTGTTATTCCTTTTAAGTTTTTTTATAACAGTACAATGGTGGTATTTTTTGATTCCTTTTGGCATCCGATTTATAATATTACTAATTGGTTCTTCTTCAATTTCATCTAATTTTCATGTGGAAGCCCATTGCAGTAATCCACAAGAAAGAGAAAAGAAAATAGCACTGACTTTTGATGATGGTCCACATCCAATAACGCCTCAAATATTAAATTTACTAGATCAATACAATGCAAAAGCTACTTTTTTCTGCATTGGTAAAAACATTGAAAATCATCCTGACATTCTTAAAAAAATAGATGATTCAGGACATATAATTGGCAACCACTCCTACTCTCATTCACATTTTTTTGATTTTTACAGAAAAGACCGTGTTATTGACGAATTAGAAAAAACAAACGCCATTATTGAAAAAATAATTGGCAAAAAAGCAAACTTTTTCCGACCTCCCTATGGTGTAACTAATCCGTCGATTGCAAGAGCATTAAAAAAGACCAAACACAAAGTTATCGGCTGGAATATCAGATCGTTAGACGGGGTTGTTAAAAACGAAAAAATACTTTTAAACAGAATAAAAAAAAGAGTTTCCCCTGGTGGAATTGTACTTTTGCACGACACTTCTTTACATACAGTTCATGTTTTGGAACAGTTATTGTTATTTTTGCAGCAAAACAACTATACCATAGTTTCGATAGAAGAATTATTGAATTTGAAAGCATATGAAGACTAAGAAATACTTAATACTACTATTTTTAAGCTTAAGCACTTTTTTTGCTTTTGCCCAAGAACAAAAAATGTCTGAAAGCGAAATTGCTTCCTTCAAACAATCCGTGAATGCAGTTGCCAAAAAAATAAAAACATTGAGTACCGATTTTGTGCAATACAAACACATGGATTTTCTTTCAAAAGACATAGAATCTTCTGGTAAAATGTTTTTTAAAGAACCTTCTGTTCTAAAATGGCAATATAAAAAACCATATAATTATTCCATTATCTTTAAAAATAATAAAATCCTTATCGATGACGAAGGCAAAAAAAGTGCTGTAGATATAGGAAACAGTAAGATTTTTGGAAAAATAAACAAACTGATTATTGGTAGTGTAAGCGGGAATATGTTTGATGACAAAGAGTTTACCATCAGTTTTCATAAAAACAAAACCAACAATATTACACGATTATTGCCAAAGGATGCTTCTTTAAAAAAGTACATTAAACAAATTGAATTGACTTTTGACAAAGAAGACAATACCGTAGTTCAAGTAAAACTGATCGAATCGTCTGAAGATTACACACGAATTGTCCTTAAAAACAAGATGTTAAATGCAAAAATTGATGATTCGATATTTACTAACTAGTTGTTTGCTACTCCTTTTGGTTTCCTGTGCTACAAACAATGTGGTGAAGGATTATAAAACGATTGGTGTTGCAAAAAGCAATTACACAGCTACATATTTTTCAAATCCTGCTGTCGATTACGTTTATAAAGCCAACATTACTGTTTACGGAAATGAGTTAACAGGGATATTCATTGCAAAAAAGATAAATGAAACCACGCACAGAGTGGTTTTTACGACTGAATTTGGAAACAAATTAATCGATTTTGAAATTTCCGAAAATGATTTTAAAGTCAATTCGATTGTTGATGAGTTAAACAGAAAGATACTAATCAATACTTTGAAAACTGATTTCAGGCTATTGCTAAGAAAAGAGTTTCAAATTATAGAACAGTTTGAAGACGAAAATACAACCGTCTATAAATCAAAAGAAGGGAATAAATTCAATTATATTTTTGAAACTAAAAAGGAACACAAAATAAGAAGTATCGTACATTCATCAAAAAGAAAAGAAAAAATTAGCTTTAATTTTACTTCAAAAAACGATACTTTTGCCGAGAAAATTATTATTCAGCATAGTAATATAAAATTAAGAATAGAATTAAATTATTTTAAAACAGAAACAAATTAAACATGAAAAAAGTATTATTTATTGCACTTTTTGCATTAATTGGCATGTCTCAAGCAGAAGCACAAGTATCGTTTAAGCCAGGAATTAGAGGAGGTTTGAATTTTTCACATTTTACAAAAGGTGATAACTACTATTACTATGATTCTTACAATACTGATCCATACTACAATGGTGTTGAAAACGATCCGTTTAGTTCAAAAACAGGTTTTTATGTTGGTTTTTATGGTGCTTTAAAATTAACTAAATACTATACTCTACAACCTGAAATTGATTATTCTGGTCAAGGTACAACTTATGAATACACAGATGGTAATGGTCAAAAAAGAACAGATAAATTTGATCTTGGTTATTTATCAATTGGTGTGGTAAATAAATTCACTTTCAATAAATTTAATGTTCATGTTGGACCAACAATCGATTTTATTGTTGATGAAAGTATGCCAGTGGATAACGAAGTAGATTTAGCATTTCAATTAGGAGCTGGATTCGACATTACTCCTAACTTTGGTTTAGAAGCAAGAATCAAAAAGGGAATTATTCCTGTAATTGATTTTGAATCAACACACACTAATGTGGTTTTTAGTGTTGGTGCAACTTATACTTTTGACGTAAAATAATAACATGTTATTACAAAACTTCTATAAAGTAACTTCATTACAAAAAAATGATGACCGTAATTATACGGTCATCATTTTAGTTAATGAAAGCCACGATGTTTTTAAAGGGCATTTTCCAGGCAACCCAATTATGCCAGGAGTTTGTATGATGCAAATTATTAAAGAACTAACGGAACAAATCACCGAAAGTTCATTAATTATGCAAAGCCTTTCTAACGTAAAATTTATGGCGTTAATAAATCCTTTTGTTACTCCAGAATTGCGATTGGAATTAGATATTACTACAACCGACGAAAATTTGGTAAAAGTGAAAAACACCACTTATTTTGGAGAAACTGTAGCTTTAAAATTAGGAAGCGTTTACCGTAAAATATAATGATGAAAACTTTACTTTCTTTTTTCTTCTTATTTAGTATTCTCAATAATCCAACTATTGCAGAAATTAGAAAGTTATACCCAAAAGCAGCTGAATCTGAAAAGTCAGCTAGAGAATTTGCTGAAAAATTTGAAAATAGTACATCTACAGACAAAGTATTAATCGCCTACAAAGGAGCTTCGATTACGCTTGTTGCTAAATTTCAAAAAAAAGCAGGAGACAAAATTCGTAAATTTAAAGAAGGCGCTAAATTTATTGAGCAATCGGTTTTAAACGATCCAAACAATATTGAAATTAGATTCATTCGATTGAGCATACAAGAAAACGTGCCTGGAATAGTAAAATATAAAATGAATATCAAAGAAGATAAAACCTTTCTTTTAACACACTTTAATGAGCAATCTGGCCCATTAAAAGACTATCTTAAAAGTTTTATTTTACAGTCAAAAAGCTTTTCAGCACAAGAAAAACAAACTATAAAATAGTAATTAATCAGCAATGGAAACTATTTTATCAGAAATCGATTCGATAAACCAATTAAAGGTTTGTGTTATTGTCCCTACTTACAATAACAGCAAAACGTTGAAACGCGTTTTAGATTCGGTTTTACAATACACTTCCAATATTATTATTGTGAATGATGGATCAACTGATGAAACATCAAACATATTAAAAGACTATTCTCAATTAGTACAAATTCACCATCCCAAAAATGCTGGAAAAGGAATTGCTTTGCGAAATGGCTTCAAAAAAGCCATTGAACTCGACTATACTTATGCCGTTACCATCGATTCAGATGGACAACATTTTGCTTCAGATATTCCAAAATTTATAGAAGCAATACAAAATGAACCTGATGCATTACTTATTGGTAGTCGCAATATGATGCAAGAAGGTGTACCTAAAAAAAGTAGCTTTGGAAATAAATTTTCCAATTTTTGGTTTTGGTTTGAAACCGGAATTACCTTGGAAGACACCCAATCAGGCTATCGTTTGTATCCATTAAAAAGCATTCCTAAAAAATACATTACCAACAAATTTGAGTTTGAAATAGAAGTCATCGTTCGTTCTGCATGGAAAAGAATTCCTGTAAAAAACATTCCAATTCAGGTTTTGTATGATCCATCCGAAAGAGTTTCTCATTTCAGACCTTTCAAAGATTTTACCCGAATTAGTATTCTAAATACAGTACTTGTTCTTATTGCCCTTTTATATATTAAACCAAGAGATTTTTTTTTTCGCTTAAAAACTAAAGGGCTGAAGCATTTTTTTTTAGAAAACATTCTACACAATGAAGATAGTAAGGCAAAAAAATCACTTTCCATTGCATTAGGCGTTTTTATAGGAATTGCACCCTTTTGGGGCTTACAAACTGTTATAGTATTAGCTCTTGCTGTGTTATTTAAATTGAACAAAGCCATTTCCTTTGCCTTTTCAAATATTAGTATTCCGCCATTCATTCCATTTATTATTTACGGTTCTTTGAAAATTGGTGGCTATTTTGTTACTAACAATACACCTATACTTTTAGACAAATCGATTACTTTTGCAAGTATTCAAAATAATATTCAACAATACCTCATTGGAAGCTTTGTCTTAGCTACTATTATGGCTATTACCTTTGGGATTGCTGGCTATTTATTGTTAGTAATTTTTAGTACTTTTAAAAATAAAAAATAAAGCATGCCAGATTTTTTTATTGCGATGTATTCTTACCTGAATAAGCGAAAGTTATTTTCAACTATTCTCTTTACTACAGTTTTATTGATTCTGGCTTTTTTTGCAACCAGAATACAATTTAGCGAAGATATTACTCGACTTATTCCTACTAATGATAAAACAAACACCACTGCTAAAGTATTAAATCAATTAAACTTTGCTGATAAAATCTCCATCATCATCAGTACCCAAAAAGAGGGCACAACTGATGATTTGACTGAAGTTGCCAACGCTTTTACAGAAGATTTAGACACGCATTGCAAAGAATATGTAAAAGAAGTTCAAGGTAAAATGGATGATGAGAATCTGCAGGAAACTTTCGATTTTGTTTATGCCCATTTGCCTTTGTTTTTAGATCAAAAAGATTATCAAACCATCGAGAGCAAAATTCACAATGACAGTATTTCAAAAATTGTGGAAGGAAATTACAAGTCAATCATTTCTCCAACCGGAATCATATCCAAAGATTTTATTTTAAAAGACCCTGCTGGTATTTCATTTATTGCTTTAAAGAAATTACAGCAATTAAGTGTCGGCGATGATTTTGAATTAAAAGATGGTTTTTTAGTTACCAAAGACCAAAAAAATCTATTACTTTTTATTACACCCAAATTACCCACTAACGAAACCGATAAGAATACTCTTTTTATTGAAAAACTAAATCAAATAAAAGATTCATTAAACAACAAATACAAGGAAAAAGCAACGCTTGAGTTTTTTGGAGCTACTCCTGTAGCTGTTGCCAATGCCACTCAAATAAAAGCCGATGTACACCTTACCTCTATTTTTGCAGGAGGAACATTGATTCTTATTTTAGCTTTTTTCTACAGAAGTATAACAACACCTATTATCATTTTTATTCCTTCGTTGTTTGGTGCTGCCTTTGCTTTGGCTATTTTGTATTTTACCCGAGGAAGTATTTCGGCTATAGCGCTTGGAATAAGCTCTATTTTATTAGGTGAAACTACCGATTATTCGATTTATGTTCTGACGCATTTACGAAATAATAAGAATGTAAAATTACTATACAAGGATATTTCGAAACCACTTATTTTGTGCGGAGTAACAACGTCAATTACCTTTTTATGCTTGTTTTTTGTAAAATCGGAAGCATTAAAAGATTTAGGGCTTTTTGCTGCGCTGAGCGTCATGGCAACTTCTGTATTTTCATTAATACTTGTACCATTAATGTACAAAACTGAGACTAAGGTTTTCATCCAAAAAACAAACATTATTGACAAAATTTCAGCCTATTCCTATCATAAAAATAAAATCTTAATTATTTCGATGATTGTTCTTTTTATAGCGTGTTTATTCACCTATTCAAAAGTAACTTTCAACAATGATCTTTCGTCTCTGAATTATGTCACTGCCGACTTAAAAGCTACCGAAAAGAAACTGGAAAACATTACCAGCGGAAATTCAAAATCTATCTATCTCGCTACTTATGGTGATAGCTATGAATCGGTTTTAGAAAACAACAATGTGCTATTTAAGGCTTTAGAAAAAGATAAAAACACTTCCGAAATTATCAATTTTAGTTCGATTGGAGGTTTGGTCTTTTCGAAACAAGTTCAGGAACAAAAAATACAAGATTGGAATACCTTTTGGAGTCCATCAAAAAAAGACAATCTTAAGAGTCGATTAATTTCAAACGGAAATACATTAGGCTTTAAACCCGATTCCTATGCTCCTTTTTATGAAACTTTAGATAAAAAATTTGAAGCCATTACTATAGAAGATTATCAAAAAGTGAAATCCTTCTTCATTAATGAATTTGTGGCTGAAAAAAATGGGTTTCACACCATTTCCACGTTGGTTAAAGTTGACAAAGACAAAAGAGATGCTTTTGTAAATAAAATTTCGAAGCAAAAAAACTTAGTGGTTGTAGACCGTCAGCAAACGAATGAAACTTTCCTGGGAACATTAAAAGAAAATTTCGGGAAACTAATTGATTATTCCTTTATCGCCATCTTTTTCATTCTTCTTTTTTCTTTCAGAAGAATTGAATTAGTGATTGTAAGTATCATTCCAATTTTAATCAGTTGGGTATTCACCACAGGTATTATGGGTCTATTCGATTTACAATTTAATGTGATTAATATCATTGTTTGCACCTTAATTTTTGGAATTGGAGTCGATTATAGCATTTTTATGACCACAGCTTTACAAAAAGAGCATACGTATGGTAAAATCGAATTACCAACTTACAGAACCTCCATCCTATTATCCGTTGCGACTACCATTTTAGGTATTGGAGTACTTATTTTCGCAAAGCATCCTGCTTTGAAATCTATTGCATT